>NZ_MLYQ01000119.1:0-18080 GCF_001866725.1 Bacillus sp. MUM 13 | reverse complement strand
ATGCATGCCTGCGGACATGATGGCCATACCGCCATTTTGCTTAGCGTGTCTAAATGGCTGAGCGAGAATCCTGAGTTAGTGAAAAATAATATCCGCCTCATTTTCCAAAGCTCTGAAGAAGCCTCGCCAAGCGGCGCTCAAAAGCTGGTTCGTGAAGGGGTACTCGAGGGAGTGGACGAAATCTACGGGATTCATTTAATGTCAAGCCTTGCTCTTGGGAAAATCGGATTTGCAGTCGGAGCATCCCGTGCTTCCTGCAATGATTTTGATATTACGATAGAAGGAGTCGGAGGACATGCGGGGCAGCCGCACCTGGCAGTGGATCCTGTTTACGTGGCCACACACTTGATTCAGGCTTTCCAATCTATCATCAGCCGCAATCTTTCGCCACAGGAAGCAGGCGTCATCTCAATCGGTTCTCTGCAGGCCGGAAATTCCTACAATGTGATCCCGTCTGAAGTAAAACTTCAAGGCACTATGAGAGCCATGACGTACGAAGCAGCCGACCTGCTTCAATCAAAAACCAGGCAGCTGACAGAAATGCTTTGCGCAAGCTTCGGTGCAAAAGGACACTATGAATATATCGAAGGAACCATCCCGCTTTACAACCATCCGGAAGCATGTGAATTTGCACAAAACGTCATAGAAGAAACCTTTGGTGCTGACACCTTCGTACCCGTGGAGCCATCAACAGGCGCAGAGGATTTCTCTTACTACCTAAAAGAAACAAGGGGCGCCTTCATTGATGTGGGCATGCAAAGTGAAAAGAGCCAATACCCGCACCACCACCCTCGCTTTGATATTGACGAGGAAGCCATTCCTACAGCGATTGAACTGATGATTCAAATTGCGCTTAAGGCATAAAACACGTTAGAAAAAGGAAAGAAACACCTTTCCTTTTTCTTTTTTTATGGTACTATTTAGTAAAATTAGGGATGGTTTCTTTACGAAGGTTTCTGGTTAGGGGATAGGATATGAAACGCCGCTCATGGATCATTACATTGTCATCAGCCATTGTTTTAATAGCTTTCGTTTTCTACATAAGTGTTTTAGCACCCTATAACCTGACAGGGGTATTGTTCAAAAATAGCTTAGGCTTAATAAACCAGCATAGCATAAAAGAAATCGATGAATTGGCGCGATACTTTAAAGGATACAAAATCACTGATGTAAACTATCTGGGCAGCGATACCTATGAAGTGACTACAGATAAAGGTGTATTTATGATATCTGCGGATTACTCAGATACAATGTATTGGAAATACAAAATCTTTAAACTGGATAAAAAATTGCAGCATTTCACCAATCCTATGTAGTTGCTTATGAAACACAAAAAACAGCATTAAAATTCACATTTGAATTTTTAATGCTGTTTTTGTTCGTCTATACCTGTCTTAAAATTCTTAATAAAGAACAAAACAACCCGAAAAATTATCGCATAACCTTCCTGCGGGGCTTACTTAAAAACTTAATATAAAGAATATCATCATCTGCTCTATAAAATCTGATACCGATCATTTTCAGTGGGGTCCATATTTCTTTCATATAAAATAATGGCATAATGTCCTTCATCCTTTTTGTGGCAGCCCAGCCATCTTAGCATTTGCCTTAGATCTGCGGCTTTGCGTCCTATCCTTTCGGAAAGTTTGCTTTTCTCTAGAATTAGAGTGATAGCTTAATAAATCGCACCATGACTGTATTAAGAATAATTCGTTCTTTATATAGAATGTTATGGTATAAATTTACTATTATTTAATAGCCCTGTCAATACGAAGATGGCTGCTGTTGGGATAAACACCAGAGTAATATTTAAAAACATCCATAATACTTGTGGCGCTTTTTTTATCACAAGAATGCCTTCTTTAACTTGATTAAATGGATTTTCACGATAATTTCCGTGGTTTGATGGATTTTTTATAAAAGTTAGTATGACAAGTTGGACCGATTGAAAAACGATACCTAGCACAATAAGCAAATTAAATTGCTTGTTCGTTAAGTCTTTAGCAATTATTGCTCCCAGAATCAGTACGACTACCATAATAATAAATTGCGCCGATTGAATGAGACCCATGGCTCTATCCATCATGTTTTCTTCATTAGACTCTTTTAATGATTCGTATAGTAATGCTTCATCTGCACCACTAAAAAAGGTAACGGCAAAACCACTTACAAGACTACTGGCAAAGAACACCCATGGTTCATAAGCCCATAAAAGCATACTATGACTAACAATGCTCAATATGGCACCTATCATAAACGATTGTTTTGCCCCATACCGATCTGCAAACATACCAGTTGGGACTTCCCCAATTAAAACACCTATACTCCAAAAGAGCATGACCCAAAGTATTGACGCTTCATCGAGCCCTCTTGCAAAATAAAACAGAGCAAGTACAGGCTGGATGAACTGAACACTTCCAAATAAACTAGACCAAAATAAAACACGAATATTATGTGAAGATAACGTACCTTTTTTCATACATTTTTATCCTCCTGCTATGATAAATAAATGGTTTGTTAAATAACAAACAAGCAGGAGTGAATGATTTCGAATAAGCCTTTAAAAACTTACTATTCTATTGTTCACCCCTACTTGTTGGTTTGAAAAGAATGTTAAGTTTTTTTGCATATTAATTTCCTCCTCTTAAGTATTTAGTATCATTATACAAGAAAGGGGATTGAAATAAAGGTCTAATGGTATTGTTTACCAAATTTAAGTGTTAGATCCAAAACGTTGGCTGTATCTCAAGTACATGCTTAAAAGCCCATCACCAGATAGGTGATAAGCTTGTTATTTAGACAAATTCATCTTATTCATTTTGCTGTGATTTCATCCCTCTTACAATCGAATTAACCGATGCCAGTCGAACGGCAGATTTTTGTGCAATACTCTATCACTTTTTCATAAAAAAACCAGACACCTGGTGGCATCCGGTTATCTATTCCTTATCACTGATACATATCGCCTCTTTTAGCTGCAAACATTAAACTCATTATAATCATCATAAAAAAGGATCCGGCAAATACCCCTATCACAAAGTTAATCATACAATCCCTCCCAAGTCCCATAATTCGCTGGAAGGTAGTTTCGGCAGCTGGCTGGCTTAGTGTGTAACAATGAAGCCCCTTTAGCTTTGCGTCACCACTTTTCAATGGCTTTGCCCTTATAACGAATTATGATTATAGGGATATTGTACGAAATTAATCCGTGGAAATAATGAGTATTTATACCTATCAACTGACTGAACATATAGTTTTATAGGCATATATGTTGGCCACGAGCAACTATTTTTCTAAATCTCGTAAAGTTCAATCGGCAGCCCATCCGGATCATTGAAAAAGGTGAATTTTTTATCTGTATATGGATCAATCCGAATGGTCTCAGCGCTTATAC
Organism: Bacillus sp. MUM 13; assembly: GCF_001866725.1. Classification (NCBI taxonomy): domain Bacteria; kingdom Bacillati; phylum Bacillota; class Bacilli; order Caryophanales; family Bacillaceae; genus Bacillus; species Bacillus sp. MUM 13. The sequence continues at coordinate 14,686 of NZ_MLYQ01000119.1, read as the reverse complement.
TTTCTCCTGCCAGTTCTTTTACTGCCTCTTCTATGTTTTCTACTTCAAAAGCAAGGTGACGAAGGCCTGCAGCTTCCGGATAACTCGGGCGCTTGGGCGGTTCAGGAAAGGAAAATAATTCTATGGCATACCGTCCGTTCACCTCTAAATCCAGCTTATACGACTCTCTTTCTTTTCGGTATTCTTCTCGAATCGGTTTTAACCCAAGAACTCTGACATAGAAATCCTTCGACTTTTCATAATCAGAACAAATGATGGCAATATGATGGATGTTATTTAGCTTCATACTTTCTACCGGACCTCCTTTTCCTCACTGCACCAAATAAAACATAAAGTAAAATGGCGAGTATCATCCCGGCTGAATCGAATGTATACACATCAATAAAATGCCCGGTCCTATCAGCTACAAATGATTGATGATACTCATCACTGCAGGCAAAAACAAACGAGCATACAAAACTAATCACAACAACTAATCCTTCACGCAGCCTGGTGCTGCTCCATAATGCTAAGAATATCAGTGTAAGCACCGTATATTCAAAAATGTGGCCGCATTTCCGGATGATAAATTCAATAAAATCATAAGGAAGTTTTGACGTCACTACTTCATGATCATACGAAAAAGAAAGGTCAGGCAGTGAATGTGGTGTAAGCGTGATAAGACTCCTCAATTGCGGTTTGATATCCTGCTGGTGATAAGGGGTATTGGAGGCGCGGAACATAAAGCCCATACAAATCAGCAATATGATAGCCATAAGTGATATTTTGATTCGGTTATTCATTCTTTTCATCTGCTTTCATGTAAAAATAGGACTGCTTCTATCCAATTACCATTATAACTTATAAACTAGACAAAAAGTTATTCATACCTGGTTACAAAAAAAGGAGAGCATTCACCATGGACGGTGAACACTCTCCCTTTGTAATGTACATAAAGATCCAATCAATTTCTGCCGGTAAAGCTAATGGCTTTTATTTTGTTAAAGTTCCTATCGTATTGATAGTTATCAAATACCAGTTTTAAATTCAAGCCCGGATCCGTTTCATAGTAAACATATCCGCTTGTCATTGATCCCGGATGCAGGGTGCCCATGATTGTATTGTCATTATAGATTGGGTAATATGGATGCTGATACACACTGCCGCTATACAAATTCAAGTCAGTGCCGCCATCAACGTACTGTGTGTCTTTCCCGATGTTTTTCACTGTCACATAAAATTGGACAACGTTATTTACTCCAGAATAATCATCCTGAAATGCATAATATGGATCGACATTTTCAGGTAATCCTACCATTACTTCCAGACTGCCGTAGCGTACACTTTGTCCGAATGCATGCCCTGTAGCTGCTGGCTTTTGGGAAGACAAGCCGCTTTTGTATACATATCCCGTTTTACCCTTGTACGTCACTTTATACATCGTGGACGAAAGCGGACTTCTAGTCGTCAGCGCTGTTCCCACGGTAATAGAAGCTATTTTCTTCTTATTAGAACTAGTGGAAGTGTACAGATTTGAAGCTGATTTTACATATCTGGTAACAGCTGTAGTTCCTGTGGATAAATATGATTTATACACATACCCTGTTTTTCCCCCGTAGGTAACTTTGAACATTGAAGATGTCTTTTTTGAATAGGTTGTTAGCTTCACATTAATATCAATGGTTTTCAATTTTACCTTTGAACTTTTTGTTGAACTATACAAATAAGCTGTTTTGTGTACATAATACGTATACTTGCTGCTGGCTGAAGCAGAATGTGATAGCATACCGAATAATAAGATAAAAACAGCAATCACAGCCAATAACTTTTTCAAACTTCCCATACTAGATGAGCCCCTCTTTCCTTTATAAAAAAAATGATAATCCCCCCACTATATCCACACCCATCCACCTTTAGCGGATAGTGGAAATTAATAGGCAAGTAATTATAACATCAGAAAGAGAATCCTTTAATACTCCAACTTATGGAAGATTACTAGGACAATAGCTTACTGAAGATTCCTTATGACTAGCTGAAAAAGCCCGCTAGTCTGGAAGATTAGCGGGCTTTTGGTATTTACATATATTTAGAATCAGGTAAAATGGAGCATCTCCTTATCCGTCAGAATAAGTAAATGACTGCTATGATCCTTTAATAATCATCAATAACTTCGCTGACAAATCTTCTACAAATTCATTGATAGGTACGCATACTTCACTCTCGCCCTTTTCAAATGCGTCCCTAAGAATGTTATAAAATTCTTCATTTGATGTCTTTACTCTCTCCAAATTAATCTTCCTTCATTTATTTAGTTTGTATAACAATAGATTTTACCATTAAAAGTAAAAAAAGAAGTATGCATCTTTTATATTTCGAAATTTTTTTCTTCTAATAGATCAATAACCATCTAATTAAACATGTTTTTACTACATCACATAGTAGATTCAACTTGTACACCAAGCATCCCGCTGAACATCCCTCTTTTTTCCTTTTCCAGCACCCGGTACTCTCCCATTTGAATCACCTTTCCCCCATCCATGACGAGCACCTGATCGGCATTCCGAATGGTGGTTAATCTGTGGGCAATAACAATGATGGTCATGGTGCCCTTCAGCTTGTCGATGGCACCTTGGATTTTCGCTTCATTTTCTGTATCGAGCGCGCTTGTTGCTTCATCTAGTATAAGTATCGATGGTTTCCTGAGAATAGCCCGGGCCAGTACAATCCGCTGCCTTTCTCCCCCAGACAGCCTGATTCCCCGGTCGCCAATCAATGTATCGAGACCTTTGGGGAGCTTTTTGACAAAATCTGCTGCTGCTGCAAACTCCAATGCTTCCCATATGCTTTCTTCGCTGGCATTCTCTTTAATGATCATTAAATTTTCCCGCAGTGTCGTATTAAACAGAAACGGATCTTGAGGAATATAACTCATGGCTTTTCTTAACGCTAATATCCTTTCACCGCTAAGCGGGATTCCATCAATGCTTACATGTCCGCTTTCAGGCTTGTTCAATCCCATGAACAAATCAATCAGCGTACTCTTTCCGGCTCCTGAACGTCCTACAACAGCTGTCATACGGTTCGCAGGAATATTAATGTTAATATCCTGAAGAGCATATATATCTTCTTTTTGGCTGTATCTGAAAAACACATGATGGCAGCTAAAGCCCTGTTCCATATTAATAGGACGTACTGTTTTATTATGATACTCTTCAAGCTCCCTCGCTTCCACACACTCATGTTGCAGATCTGCTACTGCTTTGAAAGAAGGGATAATCGCCCCTATCATTTCAAGGTTGGACTGAATGCCTGTAATACTTGGCCACAGTCTTGAAAAAATGACCGTAATCAGCATGAGCTGTGCAGTTTGAGCCATGAACATCTTTATCGAAACAAAAACAAAAATGGCAATTAAACAGGCAGAGAAAATTTTAAATGTCATTTGAGAAGTTGAATTCACAGTTGTTGATTGAATTCTGTTTTTCTCCATTTTTTCATTTAACGATTGAAACCAGTTTACATGAACCTCTTCCAGTGAATTGCTTTTGATATCCTTAATCCCATTAAAATGATCGGTTATGCCAGCTAAATATGATTGCGTCAGCAGAACTTGTTCCTTTCCAAGTGATTGTGATTTTCTAATGAAGGTTTTCGAAAAAACAATCAGCAATACACCAAAAAACAAAAGGAAACCTGTCATTTTAACCGATAAATAAAATGCGATTCCTACTTGGATAAACGTAAACACAAAGGAGGATAAAAACTGCAGAAATAGTTGAATGCCTGCACTTACATGAAACGTTTCATTTGTCATGATGTTGATAATATCGGCCTTCCTTTTTTTAAGAAAAAATCCCCAATTCGCTTTCAAGAGGCTTTTGTAGGTCTCATCTCTAACCTGACTGATAAAATTCTGCTGAATCTTTGCGCCTAATATGGTCTGCTGCCGTTTGAAAATACTTTGTCCGATCATCAGCAAAACATAAGCACCCAAAATAATCACAAGGCTTACCGTTTCAGGCATGGACTGAAAGAAGGTATTTAGAGTCTTTAATACTGGCAGCTTACCAGTGTTTATATCCAGGATTCCCGTTAAGCCGATTAAAGGTATTAATAAAAAAATCCCTGCGCTTTCAATCAATCCTATGAACATCATGCATAGCAGATTAATATAAAGGACTCTGCCGGAGTAACGGCAGATTTGCTTGGTAAAGTACCAGAGATGGCTCAAACTCTATCCTCCCTTCCCAATAAACGGCAGAGAATGTTGAAAAGATAGAAGATGATACAAATTCAGTTGAAAAACGATGAACATACAGCTTCACTTATATAATCACTATCCCTTCAAAAAGGAGGATACAAGCCACAGCAAGGGCATAATTTCTAACCCGGCAGTTTCAAAACGGGTTCATTAGCAAAACGGGCAACAACAGTGAACCTTTCCATGACCTCGGCACCTGTCAGATAAAAGGGGCCGCTCCTCAGCCATGCATGTGCGATAAGATCACCCTGTTCATCCTTGGCCGTGCCTAGATAAAGAGTGCTTTCAATGTTTCTTTTCTCAAGCATTTTCATTCCCGCTATAGCCTTAACAAGGCACTGGCTTTCCCAAAACGTATATCGGCTCATAATGTGAATAGCTTTAGAAATACGGGCTAAAACCTCTTTGTCTAGCGTTTCGGCATTAAACGATGTCTCCTTTAGCGCCACTCCTAAAGTAAGAGCCACCTTTGAAAAGGGGATGCTTTTAAGATACCGGGCCCTGCCTAACTGGATGAAAGCCTCCATCAATAGAAGCTTTGTTTCCATGTCGAATTTTAAGAATGATTTTGCCTTTCTGTATATGTTCATGATTTCCTCCTGCCAGAAGATGATGAAACGATTAATTGATTCCCTTAATGTGTATCAATTCTTCTTCCAGCATTTGATTCAAAAAGGCAGTGACCTGATGTTCGCATTCTTCCGGAGCTACATTATACTGGGAAGTTAGATGACTGCATAAATCCTGAAGGGCTATTGGCTCTTTTATACAATCCCAGATTTCCCCGCCTAATACCCCAAGATTATAATACTTGCCCTTATCAATGCTTAACATCACTTTTTCTCCATCCATATTGCTGACGATATTCCCTGGGCTTTGAACAACCATGCTTTCTTTAGTGAATGGCTGAGTACGGATCATAACCTTTTCCCTCCATCATGTATTGTTTTTATGATCATATCTGCTAAGTCATTCGCTGTGAAACGGTTAACTGGTCTCCGCAGCTGATAAAAGCCGAATTGATTAATCATTTTTGTACAAAGGTTAAAATGCCACTCCATTAAACCGGAACGCTGGAGAAAAAAATTCCGGTACGTATGATAAAACAGCTTATAAAATCGCTCTAAACCTGAAAACTGCTTTATTTCAATCATATCAATGTCATCACTAACTAATTCAAACACACCAGCAAGCGGCAAAGACTCAGCAGCAAACTGTGAGGAAACAGGAACGGCAAATTTATCTTCCCTGACGATCAGCGGCTGAAACTGGCTGGAGTTCATGCCAAAATGCTGCAGGCTATCAAGCCATAATTTCTGCTGCGGATAAGAAGGTGTGACAATTGGCTGATGATCGTCACTCAATGTGACTGGAATCACATCATCACTCAGCAAGCGATATCCTCTCTTCATCAAGGCGGACGCGGTAGTAGATTTCCCTGCACCTGAATCTCCGACAATCGCATAGGCCTTCCCGTCAATATCAATGGCACTTCCGTGAATAGGCATGATTTCCCGCTGCAATAAAATGGCCCCCATACAGGTTCCAAGAAGATAAAGGCGAATTTCCCGCTCATGACTGCCTTCAAATGGAGAAAAGAAAATCTTTTTACCATCCTGAATTAAAAAAATGCCTTTGCCAGATAAATAAAACATAATCGAATTTTGCTTGATAACAAAGTCTTCTCCTGGTTCAGAATACATACACCACAGGTTATACAGCTGAGCTTCTTCAATGACGACATCTGGTTCACCATCACTATCCAGCTTACATAGGGGTAATTCAGGAAGGTGAATATCACTTGAAACGGTTAATCCGAACGCTTTATAAAAAGTCTTCGGTGCAGTACTGATCATAACTGACTCGCTCCATTCGAATAAAAATCATGATATCAGTCTTAAAAGCTTTTGTTTTCATAAGAATCTCTGAAATTTTTGTAAAACCCCTATATAAAATAGGGGCCTGTTACGAAAATATAATTAGTTCTGTGTTCACAAAACAATTAATTAACTGCCGTACGTTACATCTCCTTTTGGAGTATGTGTCGGAAAAGCAGCATCAGTGTAATCACCACTAGTCCCCAGCATAGTTTTATTCACATCCAAAATTTCTAATTCAGGTTTTGTCCAATCCTTTTTCATTGAATTCACCTCCTTTAATGGAACCTTTTTAGAAACCGTCCCACTATTAAACTTCTCATTAGAAATTTAAGATTCGGGTCTGTTGCAGCTTCAGGGCTTGGTGCCTCTTTCATTTTTGATAGTGCTGTCTTAATGGCTTGGCCATCTAAATATTCCATTGCACAATCATCCGTGCCAAGCTGCTGGAGTTCATTTTTAATTACATCCCACTTAGGAAGCATCCGGTGCACCCAATCAGCACCCTGTACCCCTCGAATGCGCTGATTCATCCTAATTTCGTCCGGTAAATAATTTTCTGTACCCCTTCTAATCAGTGCCCGGTCTATGCCGTTCTGAACATATTGGTTTTCTGGAAGTGATAAACAGAAGCGGATGACACGCAAATCATTGGTGGGATCTCGTTTCCATAACGAGTATCTTAAAGAAAGCTTGGATGTTAGTGTGTTTCCTGCATTCCACTGGAAAATGTCTTCAAAGTGCTTTTTTCTTTCATAAAAGATGTTTGTATTGGAATACCAGCCAGAATGATCTATTCCATATTCGTTAAATTTAGAATACACTTTCGTTCTTTCAGCAAATGCAGGGTTAATTAATAAAGGTATTTTGTAGGGTGTCCCTTCGGGGATGACCCGATCTATTATCGGAAAGGCAATCCTCGCAATATATTGCAGATTCCGCTTTCTGGAGCCGCCGACACTTCTTTGATACTGAAGCAATTCTTGATTAAGACGGATCCATTTCAATCTTTTTAATAGAATAGAATAATATTCTAAGGGGAAACCCCATGACACGGAGAAATTGCCCCTGTCACCATTCAGTAAAACCCCTATGTTTTCTTTAAAGGCATTTTCAAACATACCTTTTAACCAAAATGAGTTCTCGAAAAATTTATAAGGCATTTCCAGAACGTCTAGAAAATCATCAATTTCCGAGTAGGAATCTCTCCCCATGAAATTATCATAATGATCGGCAATCCCCCCCACATACTCGACAGTAGATTTGACGTAAGGCCTTTCATCTGCCATTAAGTATTTGGGAGTAAAGTCTTTAAAATCATTGGGAGGAAAATAACTGAATGTATGAAGCGGTTTTCCCTCGCTTTGCAGCTTTTTAGCGGCAAAGGCAACTACAGCACCAGAATCTAGGCCCCCGCTTAGCTGTGACCCGACATTTCGATTTGTTCTTAACCGAGAATTTACAGCTTCCTGAAAAACACTCTGAAACGCTTCGACATATTCTTCATCAGAACTTAGCTTCAGCCGCTTAACCTGAGTTAAGTATGAATATCTTTTCACAGATACTATACTATTTTCTATTGTAATACTGTGTGAAGGAGGCACTTGCTGTACCGTTTGATAAGGAGTCAGTGAAGAATCGACAGCATCTATCATGCCAGAAACCGCCAAATAATCTGCAAGCCAATCTTCGTTGAGTTTTTTCTGAACATATGGAAGTGACAATAGCGGGCCAATCGTAGAACAAAAAGCAAAATTTTCAGAATTATTATGATAGTAAAGGGTCCTGCTTCCCGAAAAATCTCTGGCACCAAACAGCCTTTGATTCTTCTGATCCCAAATCATAAAAGCAAAATCACCAACCAAAAACTTCGGAGCATCCTCTCCCCATTTATAGTAAGAAAGAAGAATGATTTCACTGTCTGTGATAAATGTCTGCTCCGATGCTTCAACCTGCAGCCGTCCAAACAATTCACTTCTGTTGTCGATAATAGCATCGGCAGTAATGGCACACTGCCTTTCAGAATCATAATACGGCAGCACCTCCCCCGCAGACTCAGGAGTAATCCACTGAGCATGGCAGCCCAGAAAAACCTTGTCCGTATGCCAAGTCAGGATTCGATCGGCAGGATATCTAAAAAAACCCCTCATTAAAACATGGCCATATTGATTATTCAAAACCCCCTTGCCTAAATGAAAGACACCTGTAATGGCACTCATCCTATCCCCCAATTTAACAACGTAAGATTTTATGAATTTGTCGAAAAGATTAATGATTTCTCATATTAAGAACTATAAGTTCTTAATAAAGAACCTCTTGATATAAAAATACTCTACTTTGAGAATTGTGTCAATATTTAACATTAAAGGATTAAATTAAGATTCTTTTGTAGTATTTTGCTGTGAATATCCTGTAGATTATTACTCTATTGATTTAATTTTAAAGGTTTAATATTTCTATAGACCCATAAAAATGGACGCAACGGAAAATATAAAAAATGAAGAGGTTTAGGTAACCTTAATATCATTGCGTCAGCGGAACTAGGATAAAACAATGCTATAATTGAATATATGTTTTGTAGTTCCTTTGAATTCAAGGATAAACGATAGCGTTTATAGTATTTAGTAGACGTGAGGATATCCCAGGGCAACATATCTTTTATAATAATTAATGCCTTATGTGCTAACTCCTTTGAACGGCTTTTTACAAGTAATAGGTTCATTTCATCATTAATTGGAGTGTTTAATAACTGCGAAGCTAAAATGAGTGCTTGTCCAACTAGATGGAGATTTTGATACTTTTTTAAAAGTAAGTTTGCTTCGTTAAGGTCGATTCCACTTCTTATCATTTTATCAATATCTAACAGCCAGCGCAGACGAAACCAAGCATGTTTGGAACCATGAGATATAAGAAATAAAAATAAATCCTCTTTTCCTAATAAATGAACCGGGTAGCTATTAATTATTGTACTTACTCTTTTTCTTTCCCAAAGTTCGTTAAAGCTCGGTTCACTCCTAGGAAGAGGTAGCAGCCTCCAATGAATTTCAAGCTGGATATTCCTTTCGGGGTGGAAATAAACGGTGTGGTGTATTCTCCACTTCCCTTCATTTAAAATATGCGGTTCTGAAGTTTTTTTAAATCCACAACTCATAAGAAGTTTATCTGCTTTCTGAAGGGTATTCACTGGAATAAGGATATCTAAATCTTTAGACGTTCTTAAAGAAATATCCCCGTAAATATCGGCTGCGATAACTGTTCCTTTTAAAAAAAGAAGAGGAATGTCGTTCTCCATAAATAAATTACTTATTTGTTCCATTTCTCTACATAATGCAAGCATGTTAATTGTGTTTCTCTGGTATCCTTGGTATAAAGATTGAATAACAAATTGTGGAATAACTGTTTCATCTAACTTTTTTAAATTTGAATAAATTATGGGGTAAACACGATGGTGCATAGCTAATTGAAGAAATACCTCCCAATCAATTTCCTCAAAAGAATAATTTGAAAAATATTCTTCTTCTTTTTCAATAGCTAAAATTTCCAGTAATAACTTTAATTCACTAGGAAAATTTTTTTCTATATTAAAACTATTTCCCATTGTTCCACTCCTTATTATGAAATTTTTGGAAAACGTTATGCAATTGTAAGTGACAAAACTTCATAAAGGTTTCAAAAAAATTTTACACTTTAATGTTAGAAATTTAATCCTTATGTCCATTCCCTCGTTTTTCTGCTTAACGCTCTTAGGTAATTCAATTTAAGCGTTCTGTGAATTTTTACAGACAGGATACAATAAAGCCCTATTGGTTGGTCTCATTTAAAAACTCTTTCCCTATGATTACTCTCAAAACGCCAAGCGTCTTGACACATGGCGATAATATCACGTTTTGCAGTCCAGCCTAATTCCCTCTTTGCTTTTGAAACGTCTGCATAGCATGAAGCAATATCTCCGGGTCTGCGATTTACAATTTCATAAGGTACTTCTATTCCATTTGCTTCTTCAAAAGCTTTTACTAACTCTAGTACACTGGTACCTTGACCGGTTCCCAAGTTATAAATATGAATTCCTTCCTTTGTATTATCTAACGCTGCAACATGTCCTTCTGCCAAATCCAATACATGAATATAGTCTCTTACACCAGTGCCATCTATTGTTGGATAGTCGTTTCCAAAAACTCGAAGTTTCTTTAGTTTTCTTTTGGCAACCTGAGTAACATAAGGCATAAGATTATTGGGAATACCATTAGGGATTTCACCAATTAAACCGCTCTCATGGGCACCGATAGGATTAAAATATCTAAGTAGAGTAATTGAAAATTTTGGATTTTCTTTAGCTATATCAGTTAGAATCCTCTCACTCATTGCTTTTGTTTCGCCGTATGGGTTGGTAGTAGGTAAAAGGTTCATAGTCTCTTCAAATGGAACTTTATTGTCCCCATAAACAGTTGCGGATGAGCTAAAGACGAACCGATTTACAGCATGTCTCTTACAAGCTATTGAAAGTACCATAGTACTTACGATATTATTGTAATAATAATCTAATGGCTTTTCTACAGATTCACCTACTGCCTTTAGCCCCGCGAAATGAATAACACCATCAATATTATAATTTTTAAATATATTATCAACAGCTTCAGCATCCGTCACATCAATTTCGTAAAAAATAACTTCTTTATTTGAAATATCCATAATTTTTTCTACCGTCTCACTATTACTGTTGCATAGATTATCAGCAATTATTACTGAATGTCCTGCTTCTAGTAGAGCAACACAGGTGTGCGACCCTATATACCCAGCGCCGCCTGTAACTAATATATTCATATTGATCACCTCATCAATTCTAATTGATTGCTTGTAATGTATTTTCAATAGCAGGATTAAGGAAGAAATTTTCTTTATACTAGAATATAATTCAAAACTAATAATGAAAAATAAATGAAAAAAATCCAATCATATTAAAATGATTGGATTAAACCGCCTTTTATATCATTTAAAAAACAGTGAAATCGGTTATTAGTAGCGTTTTAACTACAAACATTAATAAGGCATCCAAATTCCCTCCAAACTTTAATTATTTAAAAGAAATAATCATAACAAACCAACTTCTTCACTTTTAACTTAAGAATGTTCGACAAAACCTTGCCGTTTAATAGTGAACAGTAATACAATTGTTTGTTTTAACTTAAAGTGATTTAAATCGCCTTACTATTTTTCCATATTTTTCCATTCAATTCACTTAGTAATCCCCTTATTTCTTTATAATTTATCGATATAATAATTACTAATAAACCTAATTGTATGAAGTATTCAATTTTGAAATTGAGGTACAATATACCTATTTGAGTGAGAATAACAATAAGCATAAGAATTAACTTTTTTAAATGAAACTTTATGTTTACAAATTTTTTAGTGTCCTTAATCCTTAGAAGCCAAATCACAAAAAAACTTAGCATTGTACCAATTGAAGCACCATTTATACCGATTAATGGAATTAAGATTATATTTGCAATAATATTAATAATTGCCCCAATCACAGAAGTTTTAAAAACACCCGATGTTTTCTTTGCTGCAATATAATTTGTCCCTAAAAAACTTGAAAAACTTGAAAATACAACTCCCAACAACAAAAACGGAACATACTCCCAGGATTTAATATAAGTATTTGCAACTAAGATTTCGATAATAAATTTTAAATGTGCAATGATTAGAGATGTAGTTAATAACATCGTTATAAATAACATATTAAAAACATTTGAAAAAAATATTGATTTATCCTTTGACTTTGCCTCTTCGATAGCTGACATTTGCCAAGCTTGAAAAAAAATAGAATTAAATATATTTAAAATACTTGGAATCTTATTCGCTACAGCATAAAGTCCATTTGCACTTAAACCTAAAAAGTAATTAATGATATATCTATCTGAAGCCCCCATAATCCACCACATCAATGAATTAGGTATCAAAGGAATACTATATAGTAACATCTCTTGCATTAATTTAACGTTTATTTTTTTTACGTTAAATTCCTTTTGGACTTTCCCCGTAATAATTACAAATAAACTACTTACTATATTAGCAATGATTAGAGACAACAAATAACCAAAAGTCCCCTGGTGTAGCAATACAAGGAGATATATATTGCAGACTAATAGAATAAGTGCATTAATAATCCCACTAGTAGCAAAAAGCCTAACCATCCCCTTTGATCTGATATATTCTGTCAGAGTAGCATAAATTGATTGTACTAATAGTAAAAAATAAAACCAATAAATATAATTATCAAATGGTAACAACATTATTAAAACAGGAAAGAAAAAGAGTATTAAAATAAAACCAATGAAAATTATAATTATAGTATTGATCAATACTGCTTGCCTATCATAATTTTTGTCCATAACAAATCTTAATACTGAATCGAGTATGCTTAATGTAAATATTGGCATCAAAAGACTTATAGTTGTTGTTAATAAATCAACAGTTCCAAGTTCACTTGTTGTTAAATAATATGTGTAAAGTGGAAAAAGAAAAAAAACAATCAATTTAGTTCCTAAGTTCCCAATAGCAAAGATTAGTGAATTATTAAGTAATTTTATATATATATTCATTTTTTACTTCATCAACCCTATTAAGGATAATTTTTTTATTGTAAAAATTGTTCTTTCCAAGCATTTATTGAAGCTATATCTAATTTAATACTTGTATATATATTTCCATTTAAATATTCTTCTAATTGTGAAATGTTCTCTCTACTTAACACGTTTATTTTAAAATCTTTTTTTTTCTCCAAAGCCCTATTATCAACACCTATTATTATACTCCTCCTTTTTTTCTGCATTGCCCTTATTCCTGCATGTAATCTAGTTCCTATAAAATCTAAATCCTCGTTTGACTCGAGTATATAATCAAAATCTGTTAGTGTTGGGTCAATAATTATTATCGATTCTAAACTAGTTAAAGATTTTATATATTTATAATCTTCTGACCCCTGAATCCAAAAATATACTTTTTCATAGTTCCTCTGTAATATTTCAATCATTAACCTATCTTTTTCAGGATCTTTTCTATAATCAGTTAATGTAAATACAACGTTCTTAGCTTTTTTATATGGTATCTGTTTACAATGAACTTCAGTAAATCTCCACATCGTAGCACAACCTGTATTATAGACATTGGTTATTCCAATAGACTCTAATTTTTTCTTTGTATAATTATCCCTTACTGAATGATAATAATTTTTTGCTAAAGCATTTTGATAGATTAGCCTTGTAAAATAATTAGGATTACTCTGATAATCGCTCCAACCTACTCCCATTAAGATAACATTATTAAAGTTCAAAGCATCTAAAATATTAATTCTCCATGAATTCCCTCTCATAATATTATGTCTTGAAGTTAATAAATTTGTACCAGCTACAAATGATAAACTGCTATTCTTTAATATCCCATGGCTATATCTACTAATTCGCTCATGAGTAGGTAACTTTATAAACATTGATTTTTCGTTAAACATCATTTTTAATTCTCTATTTATTGAATCTACAATTATCTCATCACCCATATTTAAGGTTCCAATTGATGTATCGAATACAGTAATTTTATTCATATTAATTCACTCCTTCTGTTCCTTAAGCTTCTGAGTTCAATGGCAGCACCTATAATAATTCCTAATTTTCTGATAATAAATTATCTATAAGCTCTTCAACATCTTTTACCGTTTTTTTAGTACTAAATGTTTTCCCTCTTTCTTCAGCTTTCTGTTTGTAATAAGCCAATAATCCAGGTTCTGTCAACATCCGTTTTATACCTTCATAAAGAGATTCATCACTGTTTTCGGTAATCAAACCATACTCATTATTTGGACCCAGCATTTCCTCCATCCCTGAACAAAAGGTGGTTACAACTGGAGTGCCAACGATTAAAGATTCAGTGACGGCCGTGCTATAGCCCTCTTTATAAGATGAACATACAAATAGATCACATTTTTTCACATACTTAAAGGGATTATCTTTATACCCTAATATGGTTACATAATCATTCAATCGTTCTTCACTAATAACTTCTCTAAACTTACTTTCCAATTCACCTTTACCTAATAAATATAGATGAATATTTAACTTATTATCTAATAGTAATTGCATTATCTTTATTAACCTGGTATATCCTTTCTGTTCTGTGAATCTACCAACGGATATAAGGTTTATTCTATTACTACTAATTTCAATATCTCTTATTTGCTCTTTTGACTTCAAAGTAATATGCTGTGTGTCAACTGTATTGTATTTGACTAACATACTCCCATCAATGCCTTTAAATGTCCTTTCAAAAGCTGCACGAGCTGTATTGGAAACAAAGATTGTAGCATCATAACTGTTGTAACTTTTCACTAATTCTTTTATACTTCTATAAGATTTGGTTAACTCCTTTGGATTATTGATTTCTGTATGAACCCAGTTTAATAATTTTGAATGCTTATTTGGACAGCCACTTATTATTCTTGTTGCAGGTCCTTCTAAGTAGGAGACTACTAAATCATATTCACCTTTTATCATCATTTTATATAGTTTTGTAG
>NZ_MLYQ01000118.1:0-1421 GCF_001866725.1 Bacillus sp. MUM 13 | reverse complement strand
GTGGAAGAAAGTGAAAACAAGACACAGAAACCTAACGAAGTTAGGGATCAAACCTAACCAAGCGTGGGAGTGGGCAAATTCAAGATTGGGCTACTGGAGTGTATCTAAAAGTCCTATCTTAGATAGAACCCTTGATAACCAATACTGGACGAATCAAGGGCTCAAAAGTTTGCTTATAAGATATCAAACATTGCGTTTGACTTAATTGAAACCGCCGTATACCGAACGGTACGTACGGTGGTGTGAGAGGTCGGAGGTTAGTCACCTCCTCCTACTCGATTTTATAGGACCTATTATTTCAGTAGCCAGGGTAGAACGTACGGGTGCGTGGGACTAAGATCTCGTGAACTAAACTGTTCTCCCCCTACTTGTAGAAAGATGTTTGAGGCTGGTTGGGACACGATCTTGTATAACAAGCGAAGCTATGGAACTACAGGGGGGTATAGGGGTTACTGGAGAGTACATCAACGGGAAAGATGAAATGCCGGGGAAAATGGTTAAACATAAATGTTAAAAATCCTTTTGAGGATGTTTTTGTTTTTGACACCCCGAAATTTCCGAAAGTTGACGGTATTGCCTGTCCATAATTAGTCGATTATAATGTCCATATAGAATTCTAAACATTTCGACATTTATTTTAGAGAAAGGAAAAGACGTCCCCATAATGTATAACTGCGCCAACAGTTATACAGGAGACGTCCCACAAAAAAAGTATATGGTTATTGTATCAAATTATCAGCTGATTGAAAACACTCTTACTGGAGTTTTTAGTTAGGGGGGCGGGGAGGATCCCTTCCCCTTGTTGCGGGAAAGACATGTTGGTTAGAGGTACAAAGAATCGAAAAGCCAAGGATCATACAGGATAGAGTAAGACATATAACATCCGAAGATTACAGTGCACCAATTCAATTGTCAGTCCATACATCATGAACTTCCAGATTTATTGATTCCTTATAAACGCTATGAGGCTGAATGTATCGAAAACGTTCTTACGAACCCATCCACCCACATTGTTCCGGCTGATGATTCTACCCTTTCGAGATGGCAAGGCTGGTTTCATCAATTTGTGGATTATTGGATTGGTTGTTTGACTTCCATCATGGTCAGGACCAAACAGTGAAACATCCCCCTGGATTTCACGTCCAAAGGTTCGGGGACTGCACTTTAAAGGATAGGACGTTTGGCAGGAGATGCCAATGGATGGCTGACAAGAATTGTCCGTCCCATCGTAAATATTAATTTTTGGATACACACCCGTTCTGCATTCCTTGTCCAATAACCCCTGATTTACACTCATGATAGACATAGAGAGGAGAGTATATCATGAGTGATCGCAAGAAATCAGAAGAATTGGCCGTGCAGCGTTTCCAGCTGATATCCCCTTTATTGGCAGAGGGGCTTGACGCTGGAAAAGTAAAAGA
>NZ_MLYQ01000117.1:0-389 GCF_001866725.1 Bacillus sp. MUM 13 | reverse complement strand
GACGCTGGAAAAGTAAAAGAATTAAGAGATCAGATAGCGAAGGCCAACGGTCTTTCAGAAAGAACCATCAGACGATATCTGGCTCAATTCCGGGAATATGGTTTTGGGGGATTGAAGCCACATAGGAGAAAAGCTACTCGAAAGTCAGAAGCCATCCCTCTTCATCTATTGGAACAGGCGATACTTCTTCGTAAGGAAGTACCAAGCCGGAGCGTAGCTCAAATTATACAAATTCTTGAATGGGAAGGTTTAGCTGAATCAGGGCAAATTAAAAGATCTACGCTCCAGGAAAAGCTCACAGAAAAAGGTTACAGCACACGACAAATGCGACTCTATTCCCAGACAGGAGCAGCTGCCCGAAGGTTCCAAAAACGCCATCGTAACCAACT
>NZ_MLYQ01000116.1:0-389 GCF_001866725.1 Bacillus sp. MUM 13 | reverse complement strand
GACGCTGGAAAAGTAAAAGAGTTAAGAGATCAAATAGCGAAGGCCAACGGTCTTTCAGAAAGAACCATCAGACGATATCTGGCTCAATTCCGGGAATATGGTTTTGGGGGATTGAAGCCACATAGGAGAAAAGCTACTCGAAAGTCAGAAGCCATCCCTCATCATCTATTGGAACAGGCGATACTTCTTCGTAAGGAAGTACCAAGCCGGAGCGTAGCTCAAATTATACAAATTCTTGAATGGGAAGGTTTAGCTGAATCAGGGCAAATTAAAAGATCTACGCTCCAGGAAAAGCTCACAGAAAAAGGTTACAGCACACGACAAATGCGACTCTATTCCCAGACGGGAGTAGCTGCCCGAAGGTTCCAGAAACGCCATCGTAACCAACT
>NZ_MLYQ01000115.1:0-27012 GCF_001866725.1 Bacillus sp. MUM 13 | reverse complement strand
AGTATGCTCAGTTCATAAACGGTTAGTCATTATTTAGGAGTGCTTATCATCATTACCTAAGGCTGTGTTTCGGGTTTATATGCCCATAAGATGATTATGTTAAGTGTGTCATTTAAAAAGGCTGTTTTCGTAAACTTTGCTGCTATAGAACAAGGGGTTGATTTCCGCTCCAGGATGCTCGCTTTCCGCGGGGCGGGCGGTGAGCCTCCTCTGCTGCGCCTGCGGGGTCTCACCTTCCCGCTGATCCCGCAGGAGTCTCGCACCTTCCGTTTCAATCAGCCTATTGCTATTTATAAAGTTTCTACCTAAATTCAAAAGGTGAAGTTCCTGAGGGATTTAAGAGCAACAGCCATTTAAGGGTTGGGAAAGGGGATATCCAGAGTTATACTGGCCTGCTGATTTCATGATGGATTGCCTCACAAAATAAACAAAAAACATCAATCGTTAAGAAATGATTTTTTACATTTTGTTTTTTTAATAGGGTAAGGTTGAATTTACTTTTTACGGTATTATATTCCCGGGATACATTCAACAAAACTAGCAGGTTAGATGAATAAAGAAAAGTAAAAAAAGGTTAGGATGTGAAAGGATTAGCTTGGTTTTTATTGTTCTTTCATTTACAACCGTTTAAAACATTAGAGTTGCGGGTTAATTTCAGTTCAATGAATACCAACTCTTCATATAGAGGTTTACTTTATCAATATAGAAAATACTGCTATTAGGCGGTATTTATGATTCCCAATATTTATATATGGACTTCACTAATTAAAGAATGAGTATTTCCTTCTGTGTCTTTAAAAAAGGTCATCCAAGTTTCAGTTTGTTCCATTTTTGCAACTATATGTGGTTCGTCAATAAAATAAACGCCTTTTTCAATTAATTCTTCGTGAGCTTCTTTAATATTCTCAACTTGAAAATATATGACAGAACTTGATTGAGCAAAATCTTCTTTTTCAGGAAGGCTAAGAAGAAGGAGAATACCATCACAATCAAAGAATGCCATAGAGTCTGTGCTGAATAGTAAAGGAAGCTTTAATAAATCTTTGTAAAAAACAATTGCTTTTTCTAAATTTTTTACGGGTATTCCTATTTGTCCAACCTTCTGAATAGCATTTGCAATCATTGAAAACAACTCCTTAATTTTATTCTATCTAAATTGTTTGAATATAAAATAAACTATATAATGGTAAATATACCAATAATTATATTGTGCTGTCTAGGTGAAAAAAAGAGGACCGGAAAAGTCCCTTTAATACTATTGCAACAATCTTTCAGAACATAGCCTAAAAATATAAAAGAAAAACCATTGTAAGGGAACTTATTTTGTCTGGAAGCTCATTTATGTTTTTTTTGTTTATAGTAACTGGTTTGATACGTATTGCAGTAGATTCTATGCCTTGAATTTATGAACAGCCTTTCCGTATTAGGACGGCTGAATTTAGGCAGGAAAATAAATGAAAGAACCTTTTTGGTTGGTGAATGATTTTTTCTTGTATTTTTAGAATAATAGACACAGGGGTGTAACATGAAGATAGAGATCGTGCATGAATATGAAATCAGTAATGAACTGTCTGCAAAAATACAAGAACTATTAAATGACAGTTTCCCCGATATATATCCTAAGAATAGGATTTATTTTAAGCAGCTTCCGCATTTTAGATTTCTTGCCTATGATCAGGAAAATCGGCTTATCGGACACGCTGGCCTGGATTATAGAGTGATGAATCTGAACGGAAAACCTTTAAGAATATTGGGTGTTATTGATTTATGTGTTGCGGGGAATGCACAGTCACAGGGTGTGGGTTCGAGTTTATTGCTGGAAATTGATGCGTTTACCGAAGGGCGCAATATTGATTTTATCCTATTGTTTGCAGATACGATGAACCTGTATGTGAAGAATGGATATCAGCCGGTTGAAAATGTATGCAAGTGGCTGAAAATCAATCAGGAACTACATGAAACAAAGGGGATAGGGAGCGAACACATCGAGGGATTAATGATTAAAAAAGCGGGGACAGCCAATTGGGAAGAAGGGGAACTTGATTTATTAGGGTATCTGTTTTGAAAGTGTTTTTCAGATAATTCCCATATTTTCTCTAATCCTGTATGTACCCTTTTCCTAATTAGTATATAATGGAAATTATAGGGGGAGTGAAAATGAAAAAAATAGTTAGTGTTTTTCTTACGGTAATTGCGTTTTTAGCGGTTAACTATTTTGTTAGTACTGTAGCTAAGGGTAACTTTATAGATTACTCTTTCATTGTGGGGCTGCTTCTTACGGTTATGGTTAAGTTTTTCACCTCAAAAGGCGGAGTTTCTGCAAAAATGGCTGAGGGATATACCCAAGCTACGACCACTGAACGAATGGAGCATAACAATAAGGAATATTCCTTTTCCCCAGGTGCTGTTTTTTACACAGGAATCGCTTATACCGGATTATCTGTATTGATTACGGTTATTCATTATAGAAGTTATTTCTAAATTATGTGTAATATGAATTAGCGGCTGCCTCGGCGGCGGGTTAAAAATACTTTGTTTAGAAGCGATCGAACAAAAATTATTCATCAAAGCACTTGGTGATTAAGTACAGAAACCATAAATTATTTAAGTCTTATGTAACTAACGCATGCGATTGTTCAATAAGAGCAGTCGCTTTTCTTGTTTCGCTAACGGTGCAGGATAGTTAAATATGAGGGATAATATGTAACTTTGAAAAACAAAGTCGGAAACTGACTTTTTAGTAAGTGAGAACAAAGTTGGCTACTCCACCTAAAAATCCTGTTTAACCGATATATATTAATCTATCAAATAAAATTAATCGGTTTAAATTTGGTATTTGGTTCCCATCCTTTTTTAGTTACCGACTTTTTCATTCTGTTATCCCTTCACTATTCCTCTTTGCTTCCTCCGTAAATAAGATGACCATCTGCTCCATAAACTGTTATATCCGCTGGTTTAATCATTTCATCTTTAGAAGTAATATACCAAACCCACAACGCAGCCGTACCTGAACCTCCGCTCATTCCAGCCAAGTCGTCCCGAACATAAAATTTATTTGGCTGTATATTGCCTTCACTATTTATAATGATGGTCTTTGCCTTGTCTCTGGCAAATCCGTATAGAATGGAGAAATCCTTTTGGACATTATTTTCAACTCTCCAGGTTATTGGTCCATTCTCCTCCTTTTCCTCTCTGAATTCTTGGAAATCTAATCCTGGAATCATTTTTACCATTTTGGTATGGTCTTTGCTGATAAGAACAGGATGGATTCCGAATTCAGTCTCGACAAAAGCCACATTTGAATCGGTATCAATTAAAATCACTTTTTTGCAATCCTCATTCTGTGCTTTTACTTTTGCACAGATTGCTTCTTCCAAGGATGTAGTAGGAATATAATTAGAACCAGGACTTGAACCAGGACGGGAAGCTGAAAAATAAAGTACCACAATTAATCCTAAGCAGAGTAAAGCTATTAAAATTTTTTTACTCATCTCCATCGCTCCCATAATTTTATACTACTCAGATAATTTCAATTATAAACCACACTCTTTCATCTTAGGAATAAATAGGGATTTTATATTAATACTCTCAAATTCTTGTTCAACTACCATGAAAATAAGTTCTTCAAAATTGAAAAATGACAATAGTTAAGAAGACCCTACTCAAACGTTAAAAAAAAGAGGAGAGAGATAAATAATAAGTCTATGGATTAGGGGTGGGTTGACTGAATTAAGTCAGTATCAGTATTGACACTCCTAATGGTTGATCATTTTTAAAAGGAGTGATTGCGCATTGATCAGCATTCCGAAAAAACAGGAAATATTACTCGAAGAAGAAATTGATGAACAAGAGTTTGTTAGCATAATCAATAGCTTTTACAAGCAAGAATGTTATATCTATGCGATTATTCCTGAATTTGAAGGACACCTATTAAATGAAATTTCAAATGACTTTATCGAAGTTAATAAATTCCCGTTACCTCGTACTTTTCCAAGGGAAATGGGCTATATGGGTTATGTAAAAGACATTCAAAAACGATATATTTACGAATTTTATTTACGGTCTACTACAATGGATTATCTGATTTTTTCCGAGACTGATGTATCAGAACAATTAAGTAAATTAACCAAAAAGAATTTGGACATTTATAAAATGTTTCAATCAAATAAGATTCCTCATATAACCATTGGACCCGATGGTCAATGGCTAAATATAGTTGAGTATTGAGTAGTTTCAACTAAACCAGCTAATAGTTTGTCAATATTTTTCAATAATAATTTAGAATCCCTTATGTCACTAAAAAAGACATAACAAACCTTTGGATAGTCAACACTAAACTAGACAGTTTTTATAAGGTGTCCAAGTTTATACTCGATAGGGCTTATGTAGCCTAACGTTCCGTGAATTCGAATGTGATTAAACCAATGAACATAATCCTGAAACTCTCTTGTTAGCTCTCCTAAACTGGTAAAGTGGCGACCTTTAACGAACTCTGTCTTGATGATTTTAAACGTTGCTTCTGCCACCGCATTATCATAAGGACAACCCTTCATACTTAAAGATCGTATGATACCAAACGTCTCCAGAGCGTCGTCTATCAGCTTGTTTTTGAATTCGCTGCCACGGTCCGTATGAAAATATGTAATCTTTCGAAGGTCGCTTTTGATGGACGATAAAGCCTGGTAAACCAAGGCCGCATCTTTATTTGGTCCCGTGCTGAAACCAATAATTTCGCGATTAAAGAGATCAATAAAGACACAGATGTAATGCCATTTCCCATTAGCTCTTACATAGGTTAAATCGCTTACCACGACCGCAAGCTCTTTTGTCTGGTGGAATTCACGATTGACTTCGTTCTGTTGATTGGATTCATTACAGCTCTTGTTATGCGGTTTGAATTGTGCGACCGTATACGATGAAACAAGTCCCTGCTCAGCCATAATCCGGCCACTCCTACGCCTGGACACCTGATACCCTAGCTTTTTTAATTCAACCTTGATTTTTCGGGTTCCGTAATTCTGGCGGTTTTTATGGAAGATGTCGATAACAGTGGTTGTCAAATCGTCTTCGGAAGCTCGCTCTTTTGCTTCATAGTAGTAGGTGCTTCTGGAAAGCTGGAGGACTTTGCACATTGCTGATATCGAGTATTTGTGCTGGTTATTTTTGATCACATTTACTTTCGTCCTAGTATCAGCGCGGCTTGCTTTAAAATGTCGTTCTCCATTTGAAGCTGCTTGTTTTCCCTGCGTAGTTGGATCAGCTCTTTTTCGTGTGGAGATAGATTGTCTTTTTCCTTGAAGGAACCGGTCTTCAGGCTCTGACTCACCCACTTATCTAAGGAAGAAGGCGTAAGATCATATTCCCGAATGAGATCCTTTCTTGGTTTTCCATTTTGGTAAAGCTGAACAATCTGTTGCTTGAATTCTGCAGTAAAGGTCCGGCGTTCTTTTTTAGTCATCGTAGATTCTCCTCTAGTATGGTATCTGTAGTCTACTTGACCTTAATTTTTCTGTCCAACTTAGTGTAGCCTATCTACTTCCACCATATAGGTTTGGAAATCATTTTATTATTTAGCTAGACTTAAGATTTAAGCTATATCTTGGGAAATTGAATTACTTTTTAAAAGAGCATAAATCCATTGTAAAAGTAGGCAACTATTTTTGTTGTTTTACTAAAGGGGCATTCTTGATATTATCTCACTACCATAAATTTAAATTTTTCACTATATTTGGACATAAAGAAAGCACCTCAAAAGTTAGATTCTTACTCTAACTTTTGGGGTGCAGAATAAAGCAGGATAAATGAATCCACTTATGGCGATTACTTTACGAGCCTACTTTTATAATTACCTTAAATCTGTTGCTAGTTGGTTCAGCAAGACTTCGTTAGGGTCTTGGCTGATTTCCCAAATCATAGCTCCCGCTAATCCTTTTGATTTTATAAAGGCTGCTTTTTGATCCATTGATTCTGCATCGTCATAACTTATAAAGGTGGATCCGTTCCAAAGATAAGGAACTTGGGAATCTTCGTTCCAATAACGGACAAATCCATTTTTCCCAATAAAGTTTTTCTCTATTGCAGCATAATTAACTGAATCAGCACCCGAATAAGACTGGTTTAATCCATTACTGGTATTATTAACCCCTTTATATTCATACCCATGAAACGGGACACCCATGACCAGTTTATTTGCAGGAACCCCTTTGTCTAAAAATAATTGCATAGCTTGAGAATCGCTCGGTGAATTGGAAGGCTCTCCAGTACCAGCATTTAGTGGGGAGTTAAAGCCAGTAAGGCTATCCCATGGCCCATGCATATCATATGTCATAAGTTGAATGTCATCTACAATCTTACCAATTTGTTCCAATTGCGTGTTTTCTGCAAATGAAGATGAAGCTCCGGCGGCAATCGAAATGGTGTATTTCTTCCCATCTAACGCCTGCTGTGCATCTAGTTTTTCACGTACTTTTTGCAATAGAAGCGTATAATTTGTCTTATCAGCCGGACGCGTAACATTCGTCTTCAATCCTCCTCCAACCGGATACTCCCAATCGAAATCAACACCGTCAAAGCCATACGTTACAAGAAACTTAACAACGCTATCAGCAAAGACAGTTCGGGAGGAGTCAGTCAATGCTGCATCGGAAAACTTACCGGACCAGTTCCACCCGCCGACTGAGATGACCGTTTTTAGATGAGGGAATTTATGCTTTAGTTTTTTTAGTTGATTGAAATTCCCTTTAAACGCATCCGTTGAAGAATCTCCTGGGAACGATTTTTCTATATCGACAGTGGGGTCTCCTACCTGCATCTTTAAATCGTCTCCAATATTTGCAAAGGCATAGTTAATTTGTGTTAACTTAGAAGCGTCAATGTCGGATACGTTAAATCCGGTATAGGTGGACCAGCCTGCATAGTAACCAGAAACCATATAACTTGGAGGCGTGAGCGTTTGTGAGCCAGTCGAAACTGTTAATTTTTGACTCGCCGGTGATTCTTGCCCTTTTGCATCCTTTGCCGTAACGTAAAAAGTATATTGGGTATCCGGAGTTAGCCCACCTATAACAAAGTGAGTACTTGCCGTATCCATGATTTTTATGTTGTTTTGATAAATGGAGTAGCTTGTTACATCATCATTGGATAAGCCATCCCATTTCAAAGAAATAGAATGAGCGGTTTTTCCTGTCAGACTGAAATCCTTGGGTGCATGAGGCCCCATTTTATTATGAATGTATACCTTTTTGGATGTTTCAGTTTTTTGACCTGATTGATCATAGACAATCGCCTTTACGAGCTGCTCTCCATCAGGAACCCATGGGTCGGTTGCCCAAGTAACAGAATAAGGTTTCGATTTCCTGGTCCCGATCAGGTACTTACCATTTTCACTATAAAATTCAACCTTTGAAATACCACTATCGTCATTTGCCGTGACGGAAAGTTTTACATTACCTCTTGCTGTTTTTCCATCCTTATCTAAAGGAGATACCCCAAGGGGACTCACAGTAGGAGGTAGGTCGTCTGTCGTCACATTAATTGTATTGCTTGCCGGCGAAATATTCCCTGCATGATCCTTTGCTTTTACTAACAAATGATACGTTTTACCTGGCTTTAATTCCCTCAAGGTAACACTTGTGCTTGTAGAGGTTCCAATACGGACTTGACCATTGTAGACGTCATATTCCACTACACCTACATTATCTTTAGAAGCACTCCATGCTAGAGAGATGCTTTTATTAGTTTTGGCAGTGGTATGTAAATTAGTTGGTGAAGATGGTGCAGCTTTATCATTCTGAATGTAAACTTTTCGGGTTGTGCCAGCTTTGTGACCTGTCTTGTCGTAGGCAATCACTTTTAAGATTTGTTCTCCATCAGAAACCGATGGGGTGGTCGCCCATTTTACAGTATAAGGTGGAGAAGTCTTCCTCCCAATTAGATACTTCCCATCGGCACTGTAAAATTCTACTTTTGATACTCCCAGATCGTCTCCCGCCTTAACAGAAATTTGTACGTTCCCCGATGTTGTTTTTCCATCATTAGCTAAGGGAGATACCTGTATGGGACTTACCCAAGGAGGATTGTCTGCTGCTTGAGCAACAGGTGAAAGCATAGTAGACATTAAGCTTACACATAAAAATCCGATCGAAAAAGGATACACTTTTTTCGATAATTTTTTGACCCTTCCCTTCACCTCTATCAATTGTTTCTCTCTCCTTTTTTGCCTTACCAAGTTGATTCACCTAGCAATTGAATCACTAAGAACTAGTATAATTTATTTATATATCAGAAGAATAGTAGGTGTTTTTTGGTATTTTTATTTAACGTATAGAATATCTTCAAATTCCCGACAAGCTTCCACATCAAGAATGGTGAAAGATATAGCCCAGTAGGTAGGGGGAAAGGAATGTTAGTTTGGCGATAGACAAAAAACTCCTCCTGTGACATCGGGTACAAGTCTGTTTATTGGTATTGCACGTATCACAGGGGCATTTCACTAAGGGAAGGGCAGTAGAAAAAGGTAAAATCCCCAAGTTAAAAAAACATTATGTTAGGTATAATTAATTTATTAAATAATTTACTTGTCCAACTAAAGTACGTTAGCTGAGGTTCTAAAAGCTAATTTCTATTATTTTAATTTATGGGTGGTTCTAATGACAAAAATGTTTAAAACTATTTTAATGACGCTAATCATAATATTACCTTTATTAATGGCTGGTAAATATTTATTGGATTTTTTATTTGCGGATATGTGTGGAAATGATATTAAGCAAAAAATCCCTTCTCCCAGTGGTGAGAATATTGCTTACATTTTCGAAAGAAGTTGTGGTGCGACAACGGGATTTTCACCCCAATTATCGATTTTAAATAAAGATGATGATTTTCAAAATGAATCAGGAAATACATTTAGGTCAGATAAAGATTTTTCGATTGAATGGCTTAATGATAAGAACCTAAAAGTTATCTATGATAAATCCTCTGAAACTTCCGAAATGGATAAAAAGGTGAATGGGATTATGATTGAATATACAGTTAAATAAAAGCCTGTTATATTCTTTTATGTGTATTATTAAATCAACCTCTACCTTTAACATAGCCTGCTAAAAAATCAGCAGTGCCGTTTAACAGAGCTTTAGATAAGCTGTAAGAATAAGAGAGAATCGGGAGTGAATACTTTGGGCAGTTTTATCATTGAGTTTCTTTTTGAAATTGCTGTTGAAGCATTTTTTCATTGTCTTCCTAAACGATCACGTGAAAAAATACTTGCCGGGCATATTAATAGATTAAGAAAAGAAGATTGGTTTTGTGAGCTTGAGAGGGATTACCGCTATGGATATATCATCACCCAAAACAGCAGGGTAAGGAAATTTTTAAGCAGAGAAAAGAATATTAAACTGATTACGAATGTGGACGCCGAAAAAGATAAATTCATTAAGCTAATTGAAGAGGAGCATCATAAGTTCACCGCGGTGCGTTAAAGGTTATAAATAGGAAAAAAGGAATTAGAGAAAAATTCCCTCTTGCGTTAAAATTAAGTAGATCAGTATAACAGCAACTTAGAAAAAAGAGGGGAACCATCATGAAAAAGAATTGGATTGCCGCCTTACTAACTGCATCTATTGCTTTGTTCGGTGCAGGCTGCAGCGGAGCAGATACAACAGCAAGCAAACCGGCACAAACAGAGAAGCCGGCAGACAGCAGCACCCAAGTGTCTGGAAATACTCCAAAAACGAAGGAAGAACCTTCACAATCTTCACCGAATGCTGCACCTGATGAGGGTGTGTTAAAGGTCTATTTTTTTGACGTAGGACAAGGTGACAGCACATTCATTCAGACGCCTAAGGGTGAAAATATATTAATAGATGGCGGAAACAATGATAAAGGGGACGATGTGGTACGCTATCTGAACCAGCTGCATGTAAATGAATTGGATGATATGATTGCTACCCATCCGGATTCAGACCATATTGGCGGGCTGGACACTGTCCTGGATCATGTAAAAGTAAAAAACGTATACACTCCGCGTGTTACTCATGATACGAGAACATATGGAGACTTTTTATTAGCCGTAAAAAATCAGGGACTTAAACTGAAGCAGGCAAAAGCAGGAGTCGACCTCGGGCTAAAAGGCGCAACAATGAAGCTTGTTGCACCGGTCAGGGATTATGGTTCCGAGATGAACGACTGGTCAGCAGTTGCCAAATTGACGTACGGGAAAAAGGGAACCTTCCTGTTTACCGGGGATGCTCCATTCCGCTCAGAAGATGACATGATGGCGTCCAATCAGGATATTTCGGCACAAGTGCTGAAGGTCGGCCATCATGGTGCCAAAACGGCAACGAGCCAGGATTTTTTGAATGCGGTGAAGCCTAAATATGCCGTTATTTCAGTAGGCAAAGGCAATAGCTACGGACATCCGACTGAAGAAGTATTGAATCTGTTAAAAGAAAATGATATAAAAATCTTCCGTACGGACGAAAGCAAAACCATTTTAGCGACAACAGACGGAAATGACATTCAGTTCAAGCCGGTTGCAGCTTTGACGCCAAATCATTCGGGCAGCAGAACCGCCGCCATCACTCCGCCGCCCGTTAAAAAACCGGCTATGCCGAAAACGGCTGTTCCGCCAGTTACGAAACAAACACAGCCGAAAGCCGGAACATTAAAGGCAGCGCTTGATGACAAAACGCCGCAGCAATATCATGATGTCCATTTAATGGTCACAGGCATAACAGGAGCCAAGTATACCGCAACCTTTCATTATAAAAGTAAAGACACCGTCTATGAAGGGACAGTAGGGACGCCGCTTGAGGTAAGAATAAGCAGGGCTGCTGCCGGGTATGAAGTAAATATAGACATTGAAGCAACATCCAATGGCAAAACCTATACCACTCAAACTTCATTTATCCCGCAATAAGGAGGGCTAGTAATGAAATATATTGTTGACCGTATCGAAGGAGAACTGGCAGTTTGTGAAAAAGAAGACAGATCTACAGAAGATATCCCGCTAAAAGAGCTTCCTGCAGGTGTACAGGCAGGAGACGTGGTGATCATGGAGAACGGAAAAGCATGGATTGACAAATCCGGGACGAAGAAGCGCAAAGCCTATATTGATTCATTAGCCAATGAGCTATTTGAATAGAGCCATGAGAAATCATGGTTCTTTTTTTTGCTCTGCTGATAAGAGCAGGCTGAGAACAGAGTACTGCGTAGCGGCACAAAGGGGAAATCCACACATGGATAAGGCCCTGCAAACATGCAGGGCCTCAATAACTCAATCCTTGTGCTGCTGCTGGCTAAGCCAGGAATCAACATGATCTAAATTAAAAACAATCATGCTGGACAGCGGTCTAAGATGCGGAATACTTTTATTAAGTATATGCTCAAGGATTTCTTCTTCAGTCAGCGGATAATTAACTGAATGAAGATATTTGATTAAGCTCTTGATGCCAACAACTTTTCTCATCTAATCACCTCCCGCCAAACCCTCTTTGCTGTAAAACAAAGAAACCTTAGTAGGAGGTATTAAAGAGAAATGCTGACTTGCTTACTAAGTAAATACCCTATTTTTATAGAAATACACATCAAGGAATTTGCGCAGCAGCGGGCTGCCATTATGACGAACAAATGAAAACAGGTGAATTCGTGATTCACCTGTTTTTATTGAACTATTACGCTAAGCTCATTGTTAGATTCCTTACTGAAAATCCCATTTTTTTGTAAAGTTCAATGGCGTGATTTTCTGAGAATACATTTAGACGTATTTCCCGGTTTCCCTCTTTTTTTAGACTGTCGATTCCTCTGTTCATTAGCTGCTTGGAGATCCCTTTGCCCCTGAATTCTTGTTTTACATATAGTTCGTAGATAAAGCCAATTGCTTCTTCCGTAAAGTGGTCTTTACTTTTACCTAATAAAATCCACCCCATCAGCTGATCCTCCTCGGAAGCTATTAAATAATAACAGCCTTTTTGCAGCAGAGGCTGAACTATCTGGCTGATTTTCTCATCAGTCGGCATGAAACTGCCTAATGTTCCTTCAAACAAGGCTTGCGGTGAAAGTCTCATAATTTCCTCAAGCTCATTTTCGGATGGTTTTCTGATTTCCATAGTACTCATTCCCTTCGTCCGGTTTCAGCGCATCATACATTTTTTTCCTATCTTTAAAATATCATAGTTTCGTACCATTTTTACCAAAAAGAGCTGCTTTTTAATGGGAAAATGGCAATTCGCTCGAATGGTCCGTGATTTGGCTCTAATGGAGGCGGATTTGGCTCTAATGAAGCTCGATTTCGCTCTAATCAAGGTGAATTTGAATCGATTATCCAATAAAATGGTAATTATTTTGCAGTATTCAGGTAAATGACCCGCTTTTTCTTATCTTGAAATTTGTGAAAGGACATGAAGAACCATTACTAGGGCTTAAAACACAATGAAACTATCATTTTTGAATGGGTATTGATGAAAATCCTCTCATCATATATTGTTTATATAAAAGGAGAGGAATAATATGGCAAGAAAGCTGGATTTTCAAGAAGATAAATTGGTGATTCATTTTACAGGGATGACGAGTGTTGCCGCTTTGAAAAGTATATTGGAGGTTCCTTATACAGCCATTAAAAATGTGAGCGTTGGAAGCTTTGACATCCCTTTGCTGAACTTCCGGGTAGGCACTTCAGGCTTCGGTGTGCGGGAAGGAAGATTCCTTGTTGACGGAGAATGGTGCTTTGTTTCATATGAGAAAAACAGTAATTTGGTCATCATGGAACTGGACGATCAGGAATTTTCGAAGGTCATATTTGAAACAGATGGACCGGAGAATGTGAAGGACGAAATTTTAGCGAAAGTTAAGCAATAGCTGAAAAAAGTACAATGTTATCAGATGACGGTTCCATTCCTATAGGCTTACCAAACAATTGCTGGTATCAGAAGGGGTGTTCTATAAAAATGCTTAGCAAAATATCCATTATATTTGCTGTTATTGGCGTTCTGTTCCTGGGTTCCTCTTATATTTATTCTGGGAATCTTGAATTTTTAATGATAACTGGAATTGGTGTATTGTTCATTGGCTTACTGTTAAGTTTTGGTGCTATGTTTAAAAGGGAACAAGGAAGCATAAAGTTTCTCGCCATTGCAGCGTTTTTCCTCTTTAGTTTTTTAATTACTGCGTATGATCCATTCCAGATTGTAAGATTGTTAACTTGGATTAAAAACTAATCAATATATGTTAAAAGGAGCCTGCTAATCAAGCTCCTTTTAAGTGTGCAATTTTTATGCAGGCAAGGTTCTCACCTTTTAGAGTCCCAGATTTATAAAAAAAGGAAAACACCCTCTTTGGATAGAAGTACTCTTTATCAGAGGAGTGTGATTTCATTGAAAAGAGAAGTGTTGAAGGTCATGTCGCTGCCGGGATATGAAGCTGAAATTGGCCGATGGTTATGGTGCCTGGAGGATGTCCGTAATACTTTATTGAAGGAAATACACGGAATCAGCCAGCGTGTGCTTGACGGGAAGGTTGATGAAAGGCAGAGTATTGGCTCGCTGCTTTATCATATTGCGCTGGTGGAGGCGGATTGGCTGTATACAGAAGTACTGGAGTCTGAGTGGGACCCAGAGATTCAGCCGTTATTTCCTTTTGAGTTCAGTACGGAAGATGGCAGGCTGACACATGTTGAAGGACAAAGCTTGGAGGAACATATTGGCCGCCTTAACATGGTGCGTGAAGTGTTTCTTTCCCATTTTCGCTCGATGGATTTGGCTGACTGGCAGAGGGCAAGGGTGCTGGCGCGTTATGATGTGACACCTGAATGGGTCGTGTACCATTTGATTGAACATGAATCCCATCACAGAGGACAGATTGTTCACCTGCTAAGAAAACTGCAGAGTCATTAAAGACCTTTACCTGGAGGGGAAACGGTGAAGATTAAAGTGCTTATTGCAGATGATAACTCTTTTATCCGGGAGGGCCTGAAAATTATTCTGCAGACCTATGAAGAATTAGAGGTTCTTGATACTGTGAGCAACGGACAGGAAGCAGCGGATTATTGCCGTGATAACCAGGTGGATGTCATTTTGCTTGATGTGCGCATGCCTGT
Source organism: Bacillus sp. MUM 13 (assembly GCF_001866725.1). Lineage (NCBI taxonomy): Bacteria > Bacillati > Bacillota > Bacilli > Caryophanales > Bacillaceae > Bacillus > Bacillus sp. MUM 13. The sequence continues at coordinate 12,926 of NZ_MLYQ01000115.1, read as the reverse complement.
AATGAACGGGGTAGAGGCAGCAAAACTGATTTCCGGTCAGACCAAAACAAAGATCATTATCCTGACCACATTTGATGATGATGAATTTATTTTGGATGCCTTGCGGAATGGGGCCATGGGGTATTTATTGAAAAATAATGAACCTGAGCGAATCCGCGAGAGCATCAAATGTGTGTATAACGGAAATAGCATTCTGCAGGATGTTGTTTTAGAAAAAATTAAATCGAATTTGACGGAGAATCAAGAACCGCAGGCGAAATTTAATGCGTCGCTGTTTACGGAAAGAGAACGCGAAATCATGTGTTTAATTGCCAAGGGCTGCTCAAATAAAGCCATCTCAAAGCAGCTGTTTATTTCTGAAGGCACGGTGGCCAATTATATCACGTCCATATTTGGAAAAACGGGACTTGAGCACCGGACGCAAATCGCCATTTATTATTTGACCGGGAAAGTGGATTAAATGGAGCGCTGGGTCATCCTTGCTAAACTGATGCTGGCCGTGTTCATTTCAGTAACCTGCATCAGAGCGGAATCAGGACGGCTGTCATGGGCGGTTCTTGCGCTCTTGGTTTATTTTTGCATAAACCTTGCCCTATATCTTGTTCCGAAAAAGCTCCGTATCCTGCTGCACGTTTTATCCATTCTCCTTTGCATTTTGTCTTATCATGCAGTGCAGCCTGTTTTTATTATCCTGCTGACATTGCCTATTATTGAGCTTGCCTGGATTCGTTTTCCTGGAAAATTAATCGTCCTTTTTATAATGCTTCCTCTATTTTATATCACAAAAGATATTCAGCTCATATATGGCTTCATAGCAATTCTGTGTTTCATGCTTTACTCGCTTTCTGTCAAACTCCACGAAACAGCGGAGAAATACGAAGCGCAATTGGACAGCATGAGAAAAGACATTGGCAGGCTGACAAAGCATGTGAATGAAAATGCTGCCTTTATAAAGCAATCTGAATACACCTTTAAATTAGAGGAGAGAAATCGGATTTCTCAGGAAATACATGATAAAATCGGCCATTCGATGACCGGGGCCCTCATTCAGATGGAAGCAGCCAAAAGGCTTATTGATACGGATAAGAAAAAGGCGGCAGAACTGCTGCAAAATGCCATCCATATTTCAAGTGAAGGCATCGAGGATATCAGAATGACACTGAAAAACATGAAGCCGCCCACAGAACAAATGGGCATTCATCAAATGAAGCTGCTCATGGATCAATTTTCAGCACAAAATGATATAAAAGCATGGCTCACCTATGATGGAAATCTGGACATTGTTACCCCAATCCAGTGGAAAGTCATTTTTGAAAATGTAACCGAAGCACTGACAAATGTGATGAAATATTCCCTTGCCACACAGGTATCCTGTGATATTAAGGTGCTGAATAAAGTGGTCAGAACAGAGGTCCGGGATAACGGGATAGGCGCTGTCATGATAAAAAAAGGGCTGGGCATCATTGGGATGGAAGAACGTACTGCCGCACTCAGCGGTAAAATCATCGTGGACAGCACACATGGATTCTCCGTAACCTCCCTCCTACCGATTACATCCCCGACAACCGCATAATCCTCACGTGAATAACATGAATTTTCTCATGCTTAAAGAATGAACGATTGCACTTATATCGCTTCATTCTTTTTTTTATACTTTATATATACCAATCATTCGGGGTGAGAAGATGAATGTATTAGAAATTAACAGCCTGACAAAAAAATTTGGCGATTTCATTGCTGTTGATAACATGTCCCTTTCTGTCGCTGAAGGTGAGATATTTGGTTTTCTTGGCGCGAACGGTGCTGGGAAAAGTACAACAATCAATATGGTGGCCGGCCTGCTTAGGAGCCATGAAGGAACGATATGGATTCTTGGAAAAGAAATGAGCAAAAACAGCCGGTTTGCCAAAATGAATATTGGGATTGTCCCGCAGGAACTGGCCATCTATGAAGAGCTGGCAGCATATGAAAATGTTAGATTTTTCGCGGGGCTATATGGGCTGCGAGGTGCTGAGCTGCATGAACGTGCCGCTGAAGCTCTTGAGTTTGCCGGATTAAAGGATAAACATAAAAGCTATCCGAAGAATTTTTCCGGCGGGATGAAGAGACGGCTGAATATTGCCTGCGCCATTGCACACAGACCTAAACTGATCATCATGGATGAACCTACTGTAGGGATTGATCCGCAATCACGAAATTATATTTTGGCTTCTGTCCGCAAGCTGAATGAAATGGGCTGCACGATTATCTACACAAGCCACTATATGGAAGAGGTCGAAGAGATTTGCTCTCGGATTGCCATTATCGATCACGGAAAAATCATTGCCGAGGGAACAAAGGAGCAGCTGACTTCCATCATCACGAAAACAAAGGATATTCTCGTTGAAGTAAAATCGGCAAACCCTGAAGAGATTACTGCGATGAAGGAAATTATGGGAGTAGAAAACGTCCAAATGGAAGAAAACCTGATCAAGATTACCTCTGATGCAGGAGTTAATAATTTGAACAAAATCCTGGAGCATTTTATAAAACATGGAATAGAGGTCCGGTCGCTGCAGGAAAAAGCGCCAAATCTGGAAACGGTATTTCTGACTCTTACAGGCCGGAGCTTGAGAGATCAATGAGTAAGGGAAGGAGGTTCTACTATGAACATTTTTAATATTGCTGTGAAGGAAATCAAACGGGATTTTCGCGATGTTAAAACGCTTATTTTCATGCTGGCCACCCCCCTTGTGCTGATGCTTGTGCTTGGAACTGCATTGTCGGGCGCTTTTTCGGCAAGCATTAAAGTGGAAAATGTGAAGGTTTTATTTGAAAGCCCTAATGATCCGGAGTTTTCCCGGGCCTTTGATCCTTTTATTACTGCTGCCAAGAAGTCGGGAATTTCCTTTATAAAAGCTAAAGACAAAGAGGAAGGAAAAAAGGCTGTCAGGCTGGGAAGATATGATGGATACATGGAAGCATCTCCTGATGGAATCCGGCTTTATCTGAACGGAAGCAACAGTATCAATGGCAGTATTCTGGAAGGAATGCTTGCTTCATTTGCAGGCAAATATAATCTGGCGCATGAAATTGCAAAAAACGTTCCCGAAAAGGCAGAAACGGTATTCGCTTCAGATATAAAGCAGGATTATATTGAAGAAACCTCGCTTGTGCCAAAAAAGCAGCAGGGTTCCATGGATTATTATGCGATGGCTGAAACCACCATGATTGCTCTTTATGGCGCCATGTCAGCAAGCTCCCTTATTTTAAGCGAAAGGGCAAGGAAAACTGGTGACAGGCTGATTGCTTCACCGGTGAGGAAGATTGAAATTTTCGCCGGGAAGATACTTGGAAATATTGTCATCAATACCCTGTGCATCACACTGGTAATTCTATTTAGCATCATGGTATTTAAAGCAAACTGGGGAAATCATCTTGGAATCGTTTTTCTAGTGCTTCTTTCTGAAATTATTTTTGCTGTCAGCCTGGGTATGGGCGTCAGTTACCTGTTCAAAGGAAATCCAGCTGCAAAGGTTACCATCATGCTGTTCGTTCAGCTTGCCTCTTTTTTTGGCGGAGCTTATTTTAAAATAGAGGGCGCCCAAGGGATTTTTAAGTTTATCACAGATTTATCTCCGCTAACTTGGGTAAATCACGCCCTGACTAAAATCATTTATGCGAATGATTTGCCGGCTGCAATCCCGGCTGCTGCCCTGAATTTAGGTGCAGCACTAGTTCTTGTTCTCATAGCTGTCATTTCCATGCACAGACGGGAGGGATTGTGATGGGGGATTTATTATGGCTGGTACGAAATACGCTGAAAATCACTTTTAAGCAAAAGAAAAATATCTTTATGTATGTGTGTATGCCGATTTTCGGAATTCTTATCTCATTAATGGCTTACAGCGGAAATCAGAAAATGGTTCTTCATGTCGGTGCGGTCAATCAGGACGGCAGTATGATTGCAGCAAATGCCATTAGTTTCCTGAAGGGTCTTGATCATGTAAAAGTGAGTGTAATCGACGCTGCAGACGTACAGGGTAAATTAATCTCAGGATCTCTGGATAGTGTGATTACTCTTGATAGCGGCTACGGGGAAAGTGTGCTGAATGGACACCCCAGCCATATACGGCTGACTTCGATTAAAGGGGCAGAAATCAATTCTTTTATCAAATCTTACCTATATCAATATAACGATAATATGGCAGCGATCGGCAGGGCATCAGGTGGTGACCAGCAAACATTCCAAGTGATTAATAACCAATACCAAAGCTCTGATTTTAAACTGACTACTAAATCCTTGAATGACACATCGAAAAATATCGGCATGACCCGCCAGGCAATCGGATTTCTCATTATGACGATGCTCATGGGTGCAGGAAATATGTCAGAAATCATTCTTTCGGAAAAACAATCCCGGACCTATTTCCGATTGCTTTCCACACCGGTCAATGCGAGGCAATATATTGCATCTAATATTATAGTCAATATGATTGTGATGAGTCTCCAGGTACTATTGACGTTAATCCTGATGACAGCTGTTTTTCATATTGATATTCTTATTCCATTCTGGGAAGCGGCTGCAGTCCTGCTGCTGTTCGCACTGATTTCAGTCGGCATTTCACTGATTGTGACTTCATTTTCCAATAGCAGAAACGCAGCGGGAGCTCTGCAAAATTTAATCGTCATTCCAACTGTCATGCTGTCAGGCTGCTTTTGGCCGGTAGAAGTCATGCCGGATTCCATCCAAAAAATAGCCGTTTTCCTCCCGCAGCGCTGGGTGCTTGATACACTCTCCAAATTGCAGGAAGGAAGCACACTATTGCATCTGTATTTAAACCTGCTAATATTAATCAGCTTTGCCTCTGTTTTTTTTCTGCTCGCCATCTATAAACTCAGCAAAAATAACGACACGAGAAACTTTGTGTAGGGGTGAATTAGAGCCGCAGCCATCATTCATGAGTGATGGCTGTGTTTTTTTTTGCATAATTGGGTTTTATTTTTCCAATTAATTGGATAATTGCGCGTATTTACGGTACCATTCGAGCCAAATATGCTTTGATTAGAGCCAAATCCCGCAGTATTCGAGCCAGATCGGTACTGATTCGAGCGAATTAAAATATTTCTCAGCAGCTGTTCAGTTTCGGCAGGGAAACACAAAGTAACTAGGGAATGTAAAAGTAAAAGGCATAGAGGGGGAGAGGTATGGAGCATGAATTAAAAGAGGTTATTAAACTATGTGATACTGCAATCAAAAAAGAAGATTTTGATACGTTGATGAACTATTATACTGATGACGCTATTTTGGTTGTAAAGGCCGGCCGCATTGCACGGGGCAAAGAGGAAATCAAACAAGCCTTCATTAGCATCGCCGCATATTTTAAGAACAGCTTGGTGCCGGAACAAGGCGAAATGGTCATTTTGGAAGCGGAAGATACTGCCCTGGTGCTTTCCCAGACGCTGCTTCAGGCTGATAAAGAGGAAACTGAATTTCCCATGGATAGAAGAGCTACATATGTGTTTAAAAGGAATGCACAAGGAGCTTGGCTTTGCGCAATAGATAACTCCTATGGCACAGATCTAATCAATAGCCTGGCACGTTAGCTATTAAACAAAAAGTGGATTTACAAGGCATTTAGAGAAGGAAATTTTTTTCTTTATGTCGAAAGTAATCTTTATCCGGAAAAAGGGGTGTAGAGAGTTATGAGAGGACTTTCCATTCAAAGTATGGTAGAAGATTTAAAAAGTAAACTCGATGAAGGCAGCATACTGAGCAATGAGGTGGGCGGGAAGCGAAAATGTGTGTTTAAGGAGCCGGGAGATGCTGAGGCTTTAGATAGGGTCATTGCCGAAACTGGCTGGCACATACCGGAGGATTTAAAACATTTTCTGCTGATGCATAACGGCGCAGATTTTTTTACAAATGAATACGGACCTGCTTTTCAAATCTTTTCCATAGAAGAACTGCGGTTCAATTTTGAATTGATGGTGCTTACCTTAACACATGATTCCCTGTCTGCTGCTGAGTACCTGCGGAATCATTGCTTTCCGATTGGCTATTTAACAGATGTAGGCCCGATTGTTATGGATTATAGCAAGCTCAAAAATCAGGGAAGTGAGCATATCCTGATTGTAGGCGCAGAAATCAAAGACTTGAATTGCGATTTTAAAACGTGGCTCGATCGGATGATACGTGTACAGGGCGACATGTATTGGGAATGGAGTGCCGAAACGGTTCTATTAGACTGACTGTATGATTTTCTTCAAAATAATAAGATTCAGAGACCGGGGCAATCTTTTGTTTTGGTCTTTTTTTTCGGTGAAAATTGAGGACTTGCATGATTAAATGGGAAAGCTGCATGATTTGGACTTCTGTCAATTAAGAACTACTTGAAAACTCTTACAGGATTAATTTCTAAATTACGGTGCTTTTATATTTGATTATACATATTTAGGAGGGATATAAATGATTTTTGAAATGACTGCACAGGTTAGAATAGCCAATATTGAAGAAGGGCAAAAGTGGTATGAAACACTGCTTAATAAGAAGCCTGATTTTACTCCACACGAGGGATTTGCTGAGTGGGAACTCATTCCAGGATGTTGGCTGCAGGTCGCAGAAGGACCTCTTACCGAGGGTAATGGACCTATACGTTTAGGAGTTACTAACATTGAGGCTGAAAGAGAAAGACTTATAGAAGATTTAAAGATTGATCGTTTTGAAATATATTCAAGGCCCGATGTACCAGTGAAATGGGGAACATTCACAGACCCTTGGGGAAATCGACTTGGATTTTTCGAATACTTAGATAAGGGCGAAGAGCAAGAACGTATTAAAACTATCATTGGAACAATAGAAATTTAAAAAGTTAGAAAGGGAACTCCGAGGGAAGTTCCCTTTCACAACAAAGTTTATGAAAACAGCGATTAAAAAAGCTGTTCGGATATAGTTTCCAAACAGCTTTTCCTATTTTAGTTCAGTTCTAATTGTGTTTTCATTTCTTTTTGGATCCGCTGCTTTTCATCGTCAGCTACGAGTCCGTAGTAAATTTTATTAATCATTTTGCCGGTTTCTTTGATGCTCATTTGCTGGATGTTGCTGCCGGCAGCTTTGTAGTTTTTCTGGATATCGATCATTTCCTTGAATGTTAGATTGGTTTGGACGTTTGCGCTCAAGGCCTTGAAAATATCTCCGTAATTGGCAAGGGTTGATACGCTTGCACCTTCATTGATGACCTGCTGGATGATTTCACGCTGCCTTAGCTGGCGGCCGAAGTCTCCGCGCGGATCTTCGTGTCTCATCCGGGAGAATTTTAATGCTCTTTCTCCGTTCAGCGTAACCGGTCCTTTTGGGAAGTGGACTCCTTCATAGGTGAAATCCAGGTCATTATTCACTGTGATTCCGCCAACAGCATCGACGATATCCTTAAAGCCTTCCATATTGATTTTCATATAATAATCCACCGGGATATCAAGGAATTTTTCGACTGTTTCCATCGACATTTTCACTCCGCCAAAAGCGTAGGCATGATTGATTTTGTCTACGGTGTTATGGCCGACAATTTCTGTTCGGGTATCACGCGGAATGCTGAGCATTTTAACGGAATTATTGTTCGGATTCACGGTCAGTACAATCATGGTGTCAGAGCGGCCGTGATCTCCTTTACGCTCATCGACGCCAAGCATAAGGACGGAGAATGGATCTTTCTTCGCCAGTGCTACTGGTTTTGCGCGTTTTTCGGATTTATCCCGGTCAATGGGTCTGTGCATCGTATCGACAGCGGCAGTTAAAGAGTGATAAACAGAGTATGCGTAAGCGCCAGCGGCTAAAATAAGCAATAGGACAATGATGCCAAGTACTTTTGGCCATTTCCTTTTCTTTCTTCTTCTTTTTTCTTTGCTCATGATCGTTTCCCTTCTTGTTTCATATCAATCTGTATTTAGATAATTATAGGATAGTGCGGAGCAGTTGAATAGAATTTTTTATCGAAAATTGTATTTTTTTACAAAGAACGCTTATTTTTGAAAAATGGGTTTGACACTTCTATTTGTCCCAGTGTACTATTTAACTAGAACACTAATATAACCAAAAAAATACAGTGGAGGTGCTGATTATTATGTTTGCGTTAAAAGGATTGCTTAAAAAGGAGTGGCTGATTGGAAAAAAGATGCTGTATGTACTGCTGTTCCTGCAGGCTGCCTTCTTTATCATTGGATATGTCTCGTCGTGGTATTTCCGCAGCTCAAGCGTGTTTACCCTGATGATGTTTATGATGATTTTATTTCATATGGGAGGCATACCTGCATTTTTGTGCTATTTGCTTTCGGCTGACGGGAAAACGCAGCTATGGCTGCATAATCCGAATTCCTCGTGGCTGTTGCTTGGTGCAAAGCTTATCATGAGCCTGTTTCTTCATTTCCTGTCTATTCTAGCCGCCTGTTTTCTTGCATATGTAGTCCTGCATTTTAGTGAAGATATTTTCAGAGGGGGAGCGAAAGTAATAGGTGAGCCAACATTTGTCGAATTGCTGATGCTCGCTGCCGCCGTTTCAGTCTCGAGCTTTTTTATCGGAGGCATCGTCCACTTGCTGTGGACTCTTTATCATTCACTTGCAAGGGTCAGAATCGTGAGAAAGGTCCGCTGGCTTGCTGCATTTCTGGGTTTTGCTGCAATAACTGTTTTATGGAACTGGATGACAACATTTGACTTTTATAAAAAAATGGAGAGCATCGGAAGTTTTCATTTCCATACGGTAAGCCATTTTAATATTACCTCCCATTCAGTAGGATTTTTAGCAGCAGATAACAGTTCTTCCATTATGATTCTCGCATTAAGGACCATTTTCTTCGTTTTTGCTTTTTGGCTATCAGCACGGCTTTTTGACCGAAAGATTGAGGTGTAAAACATGGCAGAGGAATTTCATTCTTCAAAGCCCATATATCTGCAGGTAGCAGACAGGATTTATTCCTCGATTGTGCGGGGCGAAATCTCGTATGGAGATAAGCTTCCGTCTGTGAGGGAAATGGCTGTGAATATGGGTGTGAATCCAAATACGATACAGCGGACGTACGCTGAGATTGAGAGGGAAGGCATTGTGGAAACGAAGAGGGGCCAGGGGACATTTGTCAAAGAAGATCCGGGGATTGTCTCTTCCCTGCAAAATCGCATGAAAAAAGAGCTGATTGAAACGTTTGTGGGCAATATGAAGGAGCTTGGGCTGACAGCAGACGAAATGGTTGAAGGCGTGCAGCACTACTTCATGGAAAAGGGGGGCAATGCAGAATGAGTGTCAGCTTAAAAAACGTGATTAAGCATTACGGGGGAACATATGCATTAAAGGATGTTTCGCTTTCCTTTGAGAAAGGGAAAATATACGGCTTGCTTGGTTCCAACGGCAGCGGAAAATCAACCATGCTTAAATTGATTTCCGGTTTGGCAAGACCCTCAGAAGGTGAAATCAGGGTCGACGGGGAGAAGCCAGGCAGAAGAATTGCCTCAAAGGTAGCTTATTTACCGGAAATTGATATTGTATATGGGCAGTTTACCGTAGCAGAGCTGATTGATTTCCATCATTCCCAATTTCCGGATTTCCATAGACAGAAGGCGGATGAAATGCTAGAATTTATGGGAATTGCTTCCATGTCGCGCATCGCTTCCCTGTCAAAGGGGAACCGGGGAAGGGTTAAGCTGGTTTTGGCCCTGTCCCGTACGGCGCCGGTTATTCTGCTGGATGAACCTTTTTCAGGATTGGATCCCATGGTCCGTGATTCTTTGGTCGCAAGCATGCTTTCATTTATCGATTTCGAGCAGCAGACAGTCATCATCGCTACACATGAAATCGACGAAATTGAAACCATTCTCGATGAAGTGATTTTGATTGATGCAGGACATATTATTGCCAAAGAAGAAGTAGAAAGCATCAGAGAGCTTCATGGTAAATCTGTGCTAGGATGGATGAAGAGTTGTTTTGAACGCAAAAAGGAGAGTGTTTGAGTGGAAACCGTTGTTTCATTAACAAATGTAACGAAGAAAATTAAAAACAAAACCATCATTGATGACATCAGCTTTGAAGTATATGCAGGAGAGGTATTTGGGTTCCTGGGACCAAACGGCGCCGGTAAGACGACTACAATCAGGATGCTTGTAGGCCTAATGCAGATTACCTCAGGAGATATCCATATTTCCGGGCATAGTGTGAAAACAAATTTTGAAGATGCCGTCAAGAATGTAGGAGCCATCGTCGAAAATCCGGAAATGTATAAATTCATGTCAGGCTACGATAATCTGAAGCATTATGCCAGGATGAATAAAAGCATTACAAAGGAAAGAATCGACGAGGTGGCGGAACTTGTCGGACTGCAGGATCGTTTGAAGGAAAAGGTAAAAACCTACTCCCTTGGGATGAGACAGAGACTTGGCCTTGCTCAAGCCTTGCTGCACCGCCCAAAAGTCCTGATTCTGGATGAGCCGACAAATGGTCTTGACCCGGCAGGAATCCGTGAAATGAGAGATTATATGAAGAAGCTCGCCCGCGAGGAGAATATCGCGATCATTGTTTCGAGCCATCTTCTTTCTGAAATGGAAATGATGTGCGACAGGATCGGCATCATCCAGAAAGGAAAAATGGTGGATGTGCAAAATGTCCGTGAAATCATGAAGGAAGAAAAACGCGCCTATCATATCCGTGTGAAGCCTCTGCAAAAGGCACACGATATTCTGCGTGAGTCATATCCTGAAGCGGATATTAAAGTATCTGGCCAAAATCTTGAAATCGATGCCGTCCAGATTCCTATCCCGCAGGCTATTAAAAAATTAGTAGAAAACGAGTGTGAAATTTTTGAGGCCTCTCCTGTACATGTTTCACTGGAAGATAAATTCCTCGAAATCACCGGTGAAGGAGGAGTCGCATAATGGGTTTGATTATAAACGAATGGGTGAAAATTTTTAAACGAAAAGCAACGATCATCATGCTTGGCCTGCTTGTGCTGTTTGTCCTGGGAGGAGCTATCACTCTAAATATTATCAATAAGCATGATGATGCAAAGCTGAATCCTAATTGGAAAACAGAGCTTAAAGCAGAAAACAAGCAGCTAGAAAAAGATATGAAACATGTTCCCGGCAATTCAGGCAAGAATTATATGAAAAAAAGTATTGCTGAAAATAACTACCGCATTGAACATAACCTTCCCGAGGATAACCATTATACAGCTTGGAGTTTTATGGATGATATGCGGAACGTCATCAGTTTAGTAGCACTTTTTACTATTATCATAGCAGCTGGCATCGTTGCCAATGAATTTAGCTGGGGCACCATTAAACTGCTCATGATCCGTCCTATCAGCCGTGTGAAAATCCTATTAAGCAAGTATGTGACGGTCGTCGGCTATGCACTTCTAAATCTTGTTGTTCTGTTTGTGCTAAGCCTCATCTTTGGAGCTATTTTCTTCGGGTTTGGAGAAACGTCTCCATATCTGGCTTATAGTGACGGCCACATTGTCGAAAGAAACCAGGTTTTGCATCTGATTGGTTCTTATGGGATTTCTTCTATATCGATGCTGATGTACACCACAATGGCCTTCATGATTTCAGCAGCTTTCCGCAATAGTTCGCTCGCAATCGGAGTATCCATTTTCCTGCTGTTATCAGGAGCATCTATTACAAACCTGCTTGCCATAAAATTCGATTGGGCAAAATACCTGCTGTTTGCAAACGTGGATTTATCTCCATACTTTGACGGCAATGCTATGATTGATGGGATGACTCTATCATTCTCGATCGTCATGCTGCTCATTTACTTTATTATCTTCCATGTTGTCGCCTTCCTGGCATTTGTGAAGAGAGATATCGCGGCATAAAATGAAAGCTTCAGATCTCGAGCCTTTTTGGGCTGGATCTGAAGCTTTTTTTGCGTTATATAGGTTGGCAGCAGTGAGAAGAGTCATTTAGCAGGGGGGATTTATTTTTTTATTTCCAATTAAATGGATAATTGGTTGTATTTCCGTTTGATTAGAGCCAAATCCCCTATGATTCGAGCAAATTACATTTTGCGGTTTACCATGTCGTTTTCAAATATCGTTTTCTTCAAGTAGCTGTTTTTCAAAAGTACTTTTAATAGAATAAAAGCAATGATGGCGCCGGTGAAGGAGCTTAGTATGAACGCAGGCAGGAATCCGAACAGGGCAATTTTTTTGCCGAGAAACAAAAGGGCGATCGGATAGCAGCAAAGAGACCCGATGACACCGGTGCCTATGACCTCCCCGAGGCAGGCAAAAGCCACGGCCTTCGTTTTTTTATACAAAATGGAGGCAAGAAGGGCGCCGATCATGCTGCCCGGAAAAGCAAAGATCGAACCTGTTCCTGTCAGGTTGCGAAGCAGGGAAACGGTAAATGCCCCGGCAACCGCATAAGCTGGCCCGAGCATGACGGCAGTGAGAACATTGGCCAGATGCTGAATCGGGAAAATTCTCGCTGCACCGGCTGGGATATAAACGAAAGAACTGCTGGCCGCCGTTAATGCAGTAATCATGGCTGTAAGTGTAAGCTTTTTAATATTGTTCAAAGAAATCCTCTCCTTTTAATTATTTGTCCAGCAAGTTTCAGCAGGGCACTGAGAGGAGACATGGTATTAAAACAAACAAAAAACCCCGCTTTGAAAAAAAGCAGGGTACGATCTCATCTATAAATCGGCAATCCGCTTTCCTCCGCCGGCATGACCCGGTTCAGGTTCAAAGGGTTTAGAACAGTGTTCAATCTCAGCCGAAAAGGCTCCCCTAGCTTAAACTCGCTATCCAATTATTAGCATCATATCATGCGAGAGGATAAATGTAAGCAGAAATTTAACGAATAGATTGTCAGGGAAACATTTCAGCAAAGTTTTACATTGGAAAAAATCATCCTAAAAGAAGGATGATTTTTTTATAACTATTTTAAGAATACCTTGCAT
>NZ_MLYQ01000114.1:0-6184 GCF_001866725.1 Bacillus sp. MUM 13 | reverse complement strand
GTGATAAATTTCTTTCATGTAATAATATTTTTTTTATATTAAATAAGGTACCTCGCTCCAAACACACTCACCTTCTTTAACTTTATAACTCGCTTTTAATTACATTATTCAAGTTATTTTTCATTTCATCTACTTGCAATAGAAATTGATTCGCTGTATCAATGTTCCAGTCATCACGCAAGAGGCCTAATCCAATCAACTCTATACTAATAAGCGCTGCAATTGCAGGTAGACAAGCCAAGTGTTTTTTATCCAACTCTTTGTGGTAGTATCCTTTTAGAAAATCAATAGCTTTGTCATTTATAGTAAAGTTTATATTGGAAAACCTTGATGAGAATGGACGGAACGTAATCATAGAGAAATTAATTAAACCTTCAGCAATGTCATGCACAGGATCGTCATAGCAAACATTGTCAAAGTCATACACGCTCTTCACAGTTCCACTAGAAGAAAATGTCATATTGTTTGGGTTGAAGTCCCCATGCACTATACTTCGTCTTATGGGAATATTCAATTTTACCAAGTCACTTTTTATTTTCTTGATTTTTAAATTGGTCGCCGTTAAAAATGTATGAAATTGGCCTTGCTCCCTCTTGTTTAAACTTGTACGGATCTTTCTAAAGTGTCTGGCCACTAAATTTAGAACACCTGAACTAATTTCAGATGGATTCTGGCTTTTCAAATGAAAACTATCCGCATTAAGCAATAAATTCATTTGTTCATGCAATTCAAAGAGAAACTTTCCTGCACTATAACACTCTCGTGATTCTCCACTAAATGAATATCCTTTTATATATTCTTGTATAAAATACCGTTTCCCATAAATATCTTCAATTAGATACCCATTTTCACTCCGTACTATTTTAGGAACCATTTTAGTTTGATGGTAAAGAAGTTCCTGAACTTGTAAAATAGCTGCAATGTTGTCATTATCAGCGTACCAAGGGATTTCTTTAAGAATATATAAAGCTTCATTACTTTCAATGATGACTTTTCGTGAGGTTTGTGATCTTTTATTTAAAAGTACAGGGGTATCATTAATACCTGTATAAGGGTAAATATTGTAGTTATTAAGGTTGTATATTTCCTCAATTTTCTGAAATATAATATCGGGAATAAGTCCTAGATATTCATCAACTGGCTTTAGCATAAATCCCCCTAAATTTAATCAAGGATAGTTGTTCATACACCATTTTTATTGGTTAATATAAACTATCAAGGTAAGAGAATAAATTTACTGATAGTGGAATAAGGAGTTTACTTTTTACCAGCTATGTAACATTCCCTTTCCTTCTTCTTCTTTAATTGGCTGATATATTCCCTTTTGTTTAAAGGATGTGCATTGTCCCATTCAATAAGATTTGTCATTAGTTCCCGTACTCTTGGATTCATGGATTTTAGAAATGATTCATTTCTAATCTGTGGAAATGAAGTATGACCACCATAAGGTTCATCTTTTGCCTGTAAACTATAATGGAGGGTCCTTCTAAATTCACTAGTTGAACATCTTCCACGGTGTAATGTGTGGGCATTCATTAACAGTACATCACCTGGCTCGCAATGTATCTCTTGTTGTCCCTCTAAATAATTCGTTCCATCTTCCATAACTTCTTCCTGCTCTTTTTCATACAAAGCTCTCCGGTGTGACCCAGGAATTGCGATAAAACAATGATCTTGATAAAGAGGGATATTGAATTGTATATGGTTAGGCTTCCCATCAGAGTTGTAGAAATCATTATCACCATAATCCCTATGCCATCGAAGCTCATAGTCCGTTGTTTTGGGTGACCATAAGGCATGCGCTCCCCAGAACCTTAGTTGTTCCCCCAGTATTGTCTGTATCGAATCCATTAATGTCTCATTGTTAAATACGTCTCCAAAAGCTGTTTCATACGTTTCTGGAAACATAATATTATTTACCCCCCATGTGTCTACAATGTCGGTCTTTGAAGTGTATCTACATGTAAATTGAGCAGGATTTTCATTAACTTTCTCGTAAAGCCTTTCAACAGCCGATTTTAGTTCAGTTATTTCATCTAGAGTAAATACATTCTTTAGAACAACAAAACCATTTTCAACTATACTTTCCTCAATATCCATTTAACTCCACCACCTTTAAAGGTTAAGTTTTAAGGTTTTAATTCATACCAGACCAATTAACTTCTGATTTTTCAATCCATTGTGCTCGTATCTTATTGTAGACGACCTCAGGCAGTGGGCCATTTAGATAACCTAGATTCTCCATCCACCTCTCTGGCTTTTTGGTTCCTATGATTGCAATATGTACATCCGGAACTGTTAAAGTGAACCTTAAAGCATATTCAGCTATTTGCTTATCGTTTTCTTGATTTAAAAAATCGTAATTTAATTTTTCAAGTCTTTCCAAATAAGTCAACTTTGTTGGTTTTCCCATCGATAATATATTCTGGTTATTTGTTCTTTTTGCAATTGACATTTGTCTTTCATACTTTGAGCGTATCCTATTCCCATCTTTCCAAGCTGCATTGGCTATAGGTCTTTTTGCAATAACTCCAATATCCAATTTTTTCACTGCAGGCATTATTAACTCAATTGCTTCTTGATCAGCAATATTAAGAGAAGTCTGAAGAGTGTCGAAATAGTTTGATTTAACAGCATGTAATGCATCATACCCATCACCACTATATCCTACAAAACGAACCTTTCCTTTATTCTTTAGTTTTGTTAACTCTTCTAATAACTCTCCGTTATCTATAATTTCTTTCGATGCCCCGTGTAGATGAACAACATCAATATATTCAGTGTTTAATCTTTTTAAGCTCCTATCTACGCTGACTTCAATTAAAGTTTTATCAAAGTCTTCAAAGGGCAAACCACTGGCATGTCCACATTTTGTAAAGAGGAAATAGTCGGAACGTCTGTGTGACACTGCTTTACCAATCAACTCTTCACTGATTCCGTAACATTCTGCAGTATCAATAACATTCAAATCATTGTCCAATGCTGTGTTTAATAGTCTGTCCACAACACTAAAATCAACCTTTTCCAATCCTATTTCCGAACCGCCGAAGCCAAGTACTCCAACTTGCAAGTTTGTTTTGCCAAGTCTTCTTTTCTCCATTGAAACCTCCACTAACCTTTCTTTATCCCTTAACAAATGAGAAGCTATTACTAGTTATCATATTTCCCAGCCCCTTAAAAAGGTTGCTAATAGGATGGTTATTGTTACTTAACACAAACGGCTTATCTTCAGTCCGGCTTCCAAGACCCTCCATTACAGGGAGTTTCATAATAACTGATAGCTTGTTAGGAGCTGCTAAAAGCTTATCTGTATTTCCTTTAAATATGAGATTAGTAGACCCACAGTGATGGCATTCGTGGTATGAAAGATTCTCTATTATCCCCAGAATGTTTACATCAAAATGTTTTAAAAAATCTATCCCTCTTTGAGTATCCGAATAACTTAATACTTGCGGAGAAGTAACTAGCAACACATCTCCTTTTAGCCTTGAAAGAATTTGTCGATGAATTTCATTTGTTCCAGGTGGAAGGTCTATTAGTAGCAAATCAACATCCCATGCGTCATGAAATAAAAGCTGATTTAGAGCTCCTTCAAGCATTTTACCCGAAAGGTAAAGGTTGTCTTTTGGATGGTTAATAAGGCCTGTTGATGAGATTTTCACTCCCTCAATTAAAGCAGGAAGAATTTTCATTTCTTTCATTCGCATTGGTTGAGCAACCTTTAATCCTTTAAGCAGAACTGGAATACTGGGAGCCTCAAGGTCTGCATCAAATAGCCCCACTCGTAATGATGGATTATAACTTGCCAATGAATAAGCAAGATTGATAGAAATAGTAGATTTACCTACCCCACCCTTACCGCTATAAATAAATATAAATTTTGTTTTCAAATTCCAAAATCACTCCCGGTCATTAAGCTTGATATGCTTGGTTCCTACCGCTAAATTAAATTATTGTAAGAAAATAGTCAATATTTTGACCGATTTTTGCATATTGATAAATCTTGATTAAAATCATCTATTATGACCCTTAATTTTCAACTAATTTCTCAATATTGAAATACAAAAAAAATCAGACATAAGTATGAATTATGTGCTAAGTTGAAATTTGAAAATATTTAGACTACTTTCGATAAGGGGGAGAAGTATTATGAGTAATTCGACACTAGGTAAGACTTTAGTACCACCCAAGTCCTGGACAGATGTGGATAATCATTTTAAAAAAGCGCTTGAGAATCCGTGGTATCAAGCTTTACTAACAATCCAAGATGAAATTAATTATTCTACGTGGAAGTTCTTTAGATCAAAAGGAATTCGAAGTGTTTGCTTGCCTATTACTACTGGATCTGTGACGAGCCCAATGGGCCTTGGCAGTGATTCTCTACCTGTAAAGGTAGAGCTTGAAGGAGTTGAAACATATCTTTCGGACTCCATGCAATTTCATTTAGAATACGCATTAAGGAATCAACCAGGTGGTGTACACTATGTAATGCCTTCATTCCGAGGGGAAAACGCTGATCAGAGGCATTTATGCCAGTTTTATCATAGTGAAGCAGAAATCATAGGAGATCTTAATGATGTCATTCAATTGGTAAACCAATATGTACACACTTTATGTGTTGATCTTTATGAAGCTATCCCAGACATAATTAAAAACACTGCAGGGGAACTAGACCATGTACTATCAGTAATCTCGAAAAATGGAAAGTACCCTCAAATAACAATGGAAGAAGCAGCACAACAATTAAATAATAATAGTGAATTTGTAGAGTATCATAAGGAAGGCTTTAGAACACTTACAAATAAAGGAGAGCAAGAACTTATAAGACTCAACGGGGGAATTGTTTGGGTGACACATCATGATTATAAATCTGTTCCTTTCTATCAAGATCACACTGAAAATTTCAATTATGCTTTGAATGGAGATCTTTTATTCGGCATTGGGGAGGTAATTGGAAGTGGACAGAGACACGCAACTGCTGATGCATTAAAAGAAAGTATGAAGCTTTTACAAGTTGATGAAGCTCATTATGAATGGTATATACATATGAAAGATGTATCTCCTATACAGACCGCTGGGTTCGGAATGGGAATTGAGAGATTTATATTATGGTTAACAAACAACACAGATATTAGAGATTGTCAGCTTATCCCAAGATTTAACGGAGTCTTAATTAACCCCTAAAAGTTAATACTTCATTTTCAAACCTTAATTTATATAATAAAGCTGGGATTTTCTTCTAGCTTTATTTTTTTCAGGTTACTAATACACTTTTCATAATTTCCTAAAAATAAATAATCAAAAACGAATTTCGTATTTGATAAAATTAACATTGTCCGAATAGGCTTACCTACAAAATGAGTTAATGAAGCGCCAAGGTTTGGATGAATCCCAAAATAAAATTTCGGAGAGTGGATTATATGATTTTACCAAAGAAACTTCAAAGCGGAGATGAAATTCGAGTCATTGCACCGAGTAGAAGTGCCCGTATTTTATCAGAACAAGGAATACAACAAGCTAAGAAAAGTCTAGAGAAATTGGGGTTAGTAGTGACTTTTGGAAATAATATCTTTGAAAATGATCTACAAAATTCTGCGACAATTGACCATCGCTTAAATGACCTACATGAAGCATTTGAAGACAGCAATGTAAAAGGGATAATTACAGTTATCGGTTTCCGAACCTTCCTCCATCAAGGAAAATATGCGGCCGTCAAATAAATCTGGAACGTGCACAGTATGCCCAGCATCTCTCAGTTGATCGGCGACTGCTTCAATCCCCTTAGTTCGGCCCAAAACATGGTGTAACAACAAAACTTCTGCCATCATTTTCCCCTCCAATTTAATGAATTGCATATGTCTAAGTTTCGATAAGAAAGCCTGTTCTACCTGCCAGAACTTTACGATTTAGAAATATCTACCTGATAAAACCTACCCCTTGCTTATTCAATAATCCTGCCTTGCGGCAAATGTAGGATGTCGCTTTTTATTATTACTAGCTCAGTGGTATGAGTTTTATTATATGGAAAAGAGAAAACCCCTTTCCTAAATAACTCTTTGGAAAAGGGCTTTGTCTATACTGTGAAACTATAAACAAATTCATATTTACTCACTAAAAATTATGCCAAGTTTTAAAAAGAATATAGTAAACCATAAAATAAAATATATACACCTAGAAAAAATGC
>NZ_MLYQ01000113.1:0-6994 GCF_001866725.1 Bacillus sp. MUM 13 | reverse complement strand
GATTAGAACCATTTGAATTAATTACCACAAAACATTATAATTGTAATAATCATACATTATTTACAATTGCAATACATACTATGTCCCATATCTTTCTTTGGGTTTCAGAAAGGAAAAAACAGCTGTGAACAAAAAAGAGTTCCTTGATCTAATTGAAGAAAAACGAACAGAGCTTATTTTCATTGTTTCTAAGAATGGTTTAAATTCAAATATTACACTTAAATACAGTCAGGAACTTGACCGGCTGTTAAATCAATATGACCAGACGTTTTTCAAAGCAAATGCAGTCTGATATTATATAGTATTTAGGATAGATCCGTGAATGCTTACAAATTTTTATTATTAAATATCAACGTGCACATACATAAATTTATTCCTACTTCCCGCAAAAGTTTGCTTACTATCATTCTAATTCTTAAATAGTTTGTTTTTAATAAAACTTTGCAGACTCTCTTCTAACGCTCCCCTTTATTCATTATTTCTCCTAAGTAAATTTTTGCAATCCAAGGCTTTGTTAAAATACATTGTTAAGTTGGATTTTGTTTACCTGAAAGTATCCGCCCGCGCTCGGCTCCGGCGGGGAATCAGCGAACAGGTTCCGACCCTCCAGAGCCAATAAGAAGTTCTCCATTTATTGAGAACATAAATTTTCTCAATCAGGAAAACTTATATGTAATTCTTTAATATTGGCAAGGAGTGAAAAAGTGAAAAATTTAATTGGCGGTCCCTTACTTCTAGCAGCCATTGCTATTTTCTTTTGCTTGATCGTAGCGGGCTATTTTTTCCTTATAATCGGCGGGTACCCAAAAGGATTGGTATCTGAAACAGCTATATTTTGCGGAGTTCCTATCATAGTTTGCAGTTTATTTGGCTTTATCAGTTATAAAGAAGCAAAAAAGCAAAAAAATTAGCAAGTTCAACGTACTGTAAACGAAATTCCTATTGCAGGAAGTAATTTACAGGTACAATCAAAGACAAAAAATTGTTTTGATTTAAATAATGAGATATTATGTAAAAAAAGTTTAAGGGAGCTGCATAATTCATATGCAAACTTTTGGCACCAAAGAGACGAATATCAATTATCTTAAACGTGAAGGAAGCTATGGGTTAATATTTAACAACAAAAATGAAATTGCAATTATCCGGATACAGGAAAGGTTTTTTTTGCCAGGTGGCGGAATTGAATTAAACGAAACCCCTCTTGACGCTCTCAAAAGAGAGATTATAGAGGAAACGGGCTACTCCATTATAATCGGTGAACATATTGGAAAAGCACAGCTTTATCATTATTCAACAAGGTATTCTGCACACTATTTGGCGGTTGGAGATTTCTATCTGTGTAAATTAGGAGTAAAATTATGCGATCCTATTGAAAAAGACCATATCCTGGAATGGGCAATTCCAAGCGATGCTGTAAAAGCATTAACACATGAACATCAACGCTGGGCGGTGAATAAGGCAGCAGGTTTATTGGCTGAATGAAAAAGTTTCTTTTTATCCATTTCCCCGGACCTTTCGGCTGCTAATTCACCTATAAAATCTGCAAAAAATTGTAAAATCTATATTAATGCTCCATAAAACATACCGATATATATTATAAATACCTTTGAAATGAGGATTCACTAATGACTGTTCTTTTATTAACTGAAATGATTAAAACACATAGAGGTAAAATGATTGAAGCAGGATTGAAATACGGATTGTCCTCTCCAGTTACTGTAAGAAAAAGCCAGGAACTTGATTACCTTCTTAATTTAAATACAAATATATCAAAGTGGAATAAACATATTTCTAATTAACAAAAGCTGAAACTGAAACGTTAGAAAAAAAGCAATTGCTCATATTGAACAATTGCCCTCGATAGATTAAGAACACCTCTTCTCAAACTCCCACTTACTCGTTGTCTTATTTCAAGTCTTAAACTAAAGTTAATACCATTTAATATGAAAGGCACTTAGAAACAGCATGACAAATGATAGAGGTTAATTGACTTTAAATGAGAAAAAGCACTGAGGAATATCGGTGTGAATCAAAATAAATATCAAATTTAGTATGGCAATCCCCAAGATACCAAAATAAAAAGTTTGAAGCCAAGCACCTAACAATGAAGGCGATTAGTTACTAGTATAAAGAATACATATATAAAATCTCCATGCAACCACAATATCAGATTGAAGAAGCTCCTTTTGTATCATTTCTTCAGGTGCAGATCTTAATAAATCCTATAAATGCTGCTATAGCATCTCCCTTAACTTCAAGAGTTCCGAGAACAAGTATATAAGAAAAAGTTGATGCAAGGGTAATAAGCAAGGCTTATCTGATTCTTCTAATATATCATTTGAATAAACTATTTCTGAAAGAATCTTATAACCTTCTATCCTCTTGAAATATTCCATTGCCTCTTTTTCTGTTTTAAATTCATATATTTTTGTAGTATCATCTAAAAATAAAGTGATTGCCCACATATATTTATACCTCCACTGGCGATGCCTTGCCTTTTAAAATACTGTTAATCAATTGAAAGTACTGCCTTAAGAACATCTTGATTTAAACTATCATTAAACGCTTCATTTACTTTAACAATTGGATAAAAACTAATAACCTGGTTTAACTGCGCTTCATATTTTCTTAATAGTCTAAAGGCAGTGGTGTAATCAGAAGGATCACATCCGTAGCTTGTAATAATTGGCCATTCATTTCTTACAAGTTGTGTCAAAAAGAGATTTGTTTCTTGTTCGAATAAAGCAACAAATACGGACCTCCCGCCCTTTTTCAAACTATTAAAGCCACTTTGGGCTGCTGCGCTTGAACCAGAACATTCAAACAAAACATCCACTTTTGCATTGAGGCTTCCTTTATTTATAATATGTGGAGTCATCCCAAAATCAAAACATTTTGAAAGGCGATTTTTATAGTCGCTTTCAAGTCCAGATATTATCACTTTTGCCCCTTTTTCAACACAAGCAAGCCCAACGAAGAATCCAATAATTCCTGGCCCTTGAACATGAACAACATGATTTTCGTTAATTTCACCAGCCTTTTCAACCGCATGAACAGCAATAGACATTGGCTCACTTAACGCGGCAATATTAGGAGACAATTCATTAGGGATTTCTTTAACAAATCTTTCTTTGGTTTTTACAAATTCAGCCATTCCCCCGTTGAAATGCAAGCCAATCACTTGGATATTCTCACAAATAGAATATCGGCCATCTCTACAATTATCACAATTACCGCAATAGTGCATGGACTCAACAATTACATTTTTTCCTATTAAGTTTTTTGAATTGGGATCGTAAGTTTGAACCACTTTCCCTGAAATTTCATGCCCCAATATTATAGGCTTGTTTACAAACTCGTACCCTTTGGAGTGGTTATACGCATGCAAGTCACTTCCACAAACTCCACAATATTCCACATTTATTAGTATTTCACCAGGTTTTAACTCGGGTATAGGTTGATCCTCTATGATTATTTCTCTTAAACTCTCCGTTTTGACTGTGGTTAACATTTAATCACCTGTATTCTATAATTTAATTAAAATAGGAAAACAATGCTTTTACTCTTCCATCTGGTTGTATAGTTCTCTTGTTCATCATTAGAATCCAAAAAGGGTCAACGCCTGTCTTCCCCTTATAGGAACTCAGGAGTCAAACTTTTATTTAAGAATGTTTTCTGATTCAATTTATGTTATATCAAATTTGTTTGGGCTTCTTCCTGACTTGTCTGTTTTTTACTCGGAATTTTAAAAAGCAATAATACAGAACTAATAGCAATAATGGAACAAATCATGATATACAAACTAATAGAAACTGTACTTCCAAATTCATGTAATAGAAAGACAGAAATCATAGGAGCAACTCCCCCTCCAATTATGGAAGCTGACTGATAAGCTAAAGATGATCCACTAAAACGAAGGTGTACCGGAAAACTTTCTGCAATTAAAGCTGCTTGCGGGCCATATACCATACCTGGTCCAATACCTGAAAGGGCAATAGCTAGTAAAACTAAGTTGGGTTCACCTGTATTAATTAGATAAAAGTATGGTAATGCAAATAAGAATGTTATAAAGCTTCCAATCAAATACATTTTTTTTCTGCCTAATTTATCAGATAAATGGGCGGAAAGAGGTACAATAATTAGATATGCAACTGAGACTAGTAATACAGCGTTTGTTAGAAACTGCTTATCTAAATGAATTTGTTCTGTCCCGTATGAAATGATAAAGGTTGTGTAGATATAGAATGGTACCTGTTCTGATAACCGGGAAAAAGCTGCTAGTATAATTTTAGCAGGATGTTCTTTTATTACTTCTAGGACTGGTTGTTTAGCTTCACGTTTTTCCTCTTTCATTTTGGAGAATTCTGGAGATTCTTTGATACCAAGACGAATAAAAAGACCAACAGTCAAAAGTAAAAGGCTTAATAGAAAAGGAATTCGCCACCCCCATGTTTCAAAGCTATCTCCAGTAAAAAACATACACAGCGAAACAACAAAAGTGGATATTAAGCCACCAATTGGAACACCTAGTTGTGTCATACTTCCCATTAGCCCTCGGCGTTTTTTCGAACTCCATTCTATGGAAAGTACAACAGATCCACCCCACTCTCCACCAACACCTATTCCTTGAATAAATCTCAAAACTACCAGTAAGATAGGCGCAAATATACCTATACTCTCATAAGTTGGTATCATTCCCATAAGCATACTACTGATTCCCATCAACATAAGGGTGGTTACAAGCGTTGCCTTTCGTCCAATACGATCCCCATAGTTGCTAAAGACGATTGCTCCAATTGGACGTGCAAGAAACCCAACAAAAAGTGTTACAAAAGCTTGTAGTACTCCAATGTAAGAGTCAGACGCTGGGAAGAACAATTTAGGAAAAACTAATGCTGCCATCGTTCCATAAAGAAAAAAGTCATACCATTCAATGGAAGTTCCGACAAGGCTAGCAATTGCTGCTTTTTTTACTTGTTTTTTACGTGTTAGTTCATCTAACTTATCTTGAGATTTCATTTACACACCTCCAAAAATTTCAAAAAATAAATTCACGGTAAAAATGATGAATGCCTTTCTTTTCTCAACCCTTGAAATAAGGAGGGATATTACCTTTCTCTTTGGCTTTATTAATCTAGATTAATTTGATAATCTAATAATAATTAATCAAAATATTCAGAATTAATAAGTTATATCTATTAGTCTTGTAATTAATATATAATTGCTTGTATCTCAGATATAAAAGATAAAACCTAAGATGCTACCCATCCGCCATCAACATATAAAGTTTGCCCTGTTATATAATTCGAAGCATCAGAGGCCAAGAAAATTGCTGCTCCAGCCAGGTCTTCCGGCACACCTGTCCTGCCTTGAGGAATCCGTTTCAAGATAGTATTCAACCATTCTTCATTTTTGAAAAGTGGTGCAGTCATTTCTGTTTGGAAATACCCGGGAGCAATAGCATTGACCTGGATACAGGAAGCCCATTCAATGGCCATAGATTTAGTAAGTTGATTTATGCCTCCCTTAGAAGCGACATATGGTCCCATGTTAGGTAAACCAATATAACTAGATAATGAGCATATATTAATGATCTTCCCCTTTTTCTGTTCAAACATAAGACGGGCTACAGACTGAGATACAAAGAAAGCACCTCGAAGATTGATATTAATCACTTTTTCCCAGTCATCCAGAGTAGTTTCTAAAATGGAACAACGGACATTGGTTCCAGCAGCATTAACTAGAATATCAATTTTCCCATAAGCATTTCTAATGTTTTCAGTTAAAGACTGTGTTTGTTCATACTCGGATACATCTAGTCTCATAATAGAGGCCTTCAACCCGCTATCTATAAATTCCTTTTGAATATTCAATAACTTTTCCAATGGCTCTATTCCCGCAATAATTACTTCTGCTCCAGCGGAGGCCAAAGCACGAGATATGCCTTTTCCTAAACTGCCACTCCCTCCAGTAATTAATGCCGTTTTCCCAGACAAATCAAACATATTCTTCTCCCTTTCGGATACAGTCTCCATAAAATAAAATCCATATTGAGAAGTTTCCCAACCCTTCTTTATCCTTAAAATAACGTACCTATTAAAAAATATATGAGTTTAGAAAAATCCCCTTATTTGTAAAACATTTGTAAAAAAGGGGATTTTTTAAGTTTTGCATTAGAGTTATTAAAGATACTGTTTATCAAAAAGATAAATTTTTAATTGGGATATTATTTTGCTCACAATAATCGTGATATCGTTTCATTCTATAAAACATATCATCATTTAAGATGACATTGCCCTTTTCATCAAAATACTGAATTACTCCGCTAAGGCTAAACAGCGTGACCATATCTTCTTCACCATCTACGACAAGAGTATGGATATCCCCAGGTGGCTCAAAAACCACAGAACCTTCTTTTGCAATCCATTCTCTTTCCAGGTACCTCCATCTCCCCTTAAGAGTATAAGCAAATACTGGTCCACCTGTATGTTTATGGCGTGTATTTCCTTTCCCTGCTTTGAACTTAGAAATATGAATCCAATTTCCTGTAGTTAAATCAAAGCGAATTGGCTTAAAATAGACTTCATCTGATCCCTCAAAGGTTGGTACCCATGGAATTTCGTTCACATCAATAGCTTGATCCGGTAAAGTGTATTTTTCTGTAAACTGATTTAAATCTAGTGCTAACATTTTTTCTCCTCCAATTTTTACTTTTTTGTAAGTGCTTACAAAATACGACACCAAAATGTTTTCATTATTTATAATGCAATTAACGTGCCAACTTTTTCTGATGTAATTTTGACGCAATTGTGACGTAATTCCACTGTTTTATTTCGGAGCTTCCCGAAAACTTTTATTATAAAGTGTGCAAGGTTGCACGCAACATTTAGAGTTTTTAATATTTGCATATTGAATACCTTTTATTGAATATGCAAAACTAGTTTGTAATTGTAAGATTTTCTAAACCTGGTATTAAATCGTGCAAAGTTGCACA
>NZ_MLYQ01000112.1:0-17842 GCF_001866725.1 Bacillus sp. MUM 13 | reverse complement strand
AACCAGGTTGATTGGAGTGTAAGGTGCGAGACTCCCGTGGGATTAGCGGGAAGGTGAGACCCCGCAAGCTAGCTTGTGAGGCTCACCGCCCGCCCCACGGAAAGCGAGCATCCTGAAGCGGAAATCAACCCCTTGTTCAGGGAGCAACAAAGTTTACGAAAACAGCCTTTTAAAAACAAGAATTCAATCTGAATCAAATCTTATACTCGTCTGAACTTTAGAAAAAATAAAATGCGTTACCGTTTGAGCATAAGGATTTACCTCTTCAATAAATTCTTCTGCTTTAGAAAATGAATCGAACTGCATTTTAAGCATATAACAGGCGTTTCCAGCGATCCGGTAGCAAAATTCAACATTTGGAAGTCCTTCAATATATCTCTTAAAAGAAGTATAATCACCATTTTTAACGGTTGCTTCTATCATGCATTGAATAGGAGCGCCTAATTTAGCATAATCGACTTCTAATGTATAACTCTTTATTACTCCAAATGACTCCATTTGTCTTACCCGTTCTGTTACAGACGGTGAAGATAAATTAATTCTTCTCCCAATTTCACTCATCGATAACCGGCTATTCTTGCTCAATTCATCTATTATTTTCCTGTCAATTGAATCAATTTTCATTTTTAAAGAAATCCTCCTTTTTATATTAATTAAGTAAAGGAAAATCGCGAAATGGATTTTGGATTTAATGTCATTGCTTAATTTTTTTCGATATCATTAATACTATAAGGAGGCAGTGATTATGGCAAGAATTAACGAATCTGAATTTGGGGTGACCCCTTTTCAAAGACTGTTAGGACATAACAGGGATATATTAAATGGGTGGAATTTATTAGGAGAAGTATTTGAGAAAGATATGAATCTATCATCCCAGCTTAAAGAACAAGTAAGGAGAGTATTAGCACAAAGCAATGGCTGTGAGTATTGCAAGGCAAAAGGAACACCTGAACCTCATTTGTTCGATGAAAAAATGTCTATTGCAGCAGGTTTTGCAGAGGTTTTTTTAAAACAAAAAGGGAATGTATCAGATGCTCAATTTAATATATTGAGAGAGCATCTTTCTGATGCAGAAATCAGTGAACTTTGTTCATTTATTACGTTTACCACTGCTTCACAGTATTTTGGCGCCATTATGAAATTAGAAGCTGTGACAACTTAATACAGTCATTCTCTGTTTGTTCAACGAAAGGCTGCTAAATAGCAGCCTTTGTCGGCACTGAAACAGCCACTCTAATTTATAGGGTGCCTGATCTTGTGGCAGTTCAATGATTTTTAACGGTGAATTCATTAGTAAAGAACTTAAGGGGATGGGAGTTACTTCTGCTTTATTAAAAAGAAATGGATTAAAGTAATTTCAGAAGAACAATTTGTGGAAATACTTCAATAGCCAAAATTAGCAGAGTCCTGTTTGTCCAAAAATATTTAATGAGAAATATGTAAAATGTTGTATCTGATTACAAAGGAAAGTTTGTGAAAAAATGTATTTTAACTATCGGGTGCGTTCGTATTATAGAGTTAACCAGTTTTTACTGGTTGCTCTTTTTTTTATAGGACCTATTATTTCAGTAGCCAGGGTAGAACGTACGGGTGCGTGGGACAAAGATCTCGTGAACTAAACTGTTCGCCCCCTAGATGGTTAAAAAAGTTTACAAAAAATTAAAACATTTTTAGAGGAAGGTTTACAATATTAGCCTTTAATAGATAATGATAGATACCTATTTTACTAGGAGGATGTTAAATGAAAAGCATAACTAAAAAGGGAGCTGCAGCAGCTGCACTTGCACTAGCGATTACCATTCCTGCATTATCGCCATCTGCAGCCGCGCCATCACCGCAAGTAAAGGTTGATTCAATCAAGTTTAGCGGCATGCAGGCGCCTGCTACCATCGATCAAATGGTAAAGACATATACAAATGCTTCTGTGGAAGTGAAATACAGTAATGGAAAGGTCAAAAAGTTCCCTCTTACATATAAACAGCTTTTTAAATCAGAAGACAAAGTAGCCACGGTGAATGGTGAAAAAATCCCAGCCGGGACGCCAATCGACTATTATGGAGATCCTATTATGGACAACAGTGTTCCTGGCAGCCCTGCATATTTCGTATCAGATGCTCCTGATTCAAACAGTCTGCTGAATCCAATTGACGGCAAGCTATATATGCTCACTCATTACGAGTATCAAACCCTCGATGCTGCAGGAAAATCTGCATACGGCATCGTCCCTAGCAGCGTGTCATTAACGACTTTAGATCAGGATAAGAAAACCGGTGAACTAAAGGAAAAAGAAGTAAAGAAAGTAGATTTTTCTAGTGTTAACGGCCTTTGGATTCCATGCAATGGCTCACTTTCACCATGGAACACTCACTTAAGTTCTGAAGAATATGAACCTGATGCACGCGGTTTTGAATTTGATCCGGCGTCAAGTGCAAGAACATGGACTGAAAGCTTTGCCAACCTTTATTTTGGTGATAATTCTAAAGCAAATCCATATTTCTATGGCTATATCCCCGAGATCTCAGTAAATAGAGACGGAGAAGCCAAAGTAGTAAAACACTACAGCATCGGCCGTTTCTCTCATGAGTTAATGAAAGTAATGCCTGATAACAAAACGGCATTCTTCGGCGATGATGGTTCAAATACTTCGATGTTTATGTATGTAGCGAACAAAGAGAAGGATTTGTCCGCTGGTACGTTATATGCCGCTAAATTCCATCAAACCAAGGTAAATGACGATAAGTCAGGCGCAGGTAACCTTGAATGGATCAAGTTAGGGGAAGCCGCTGATAAAGAGATTAAAAAGCTGATAGATAAAGGCATCAAATTCAGCGATATTTTCGAAACTTCTGATGTACCAAAAGAAGGCTTTAAAGCTATTAAACAATATTCCTACGGAAAAGTTGAGTATCTAAAGCTTAAGCCAGGTATGGAAAAGGCAGCTGCTTTCCTAGAATCCCGCCGTTATGCAGGTTTACTGGGTGCAACTACTGAATTCAACAAAATGGAAGGTATCACACTAAATTCCAAAGATAAAAAAGTATATGTAGCTATCTCTGATCAAAGCAACGGGATGGAAAAAGCGGCTGCGGATTCTGAATTACCTGACGATATTCAGCTGCCGAAATTAAAATCAGGTGTTACTTATCAGTTAGATTTAACTGCAGGGCAAAAAGACAGCACAGGCCAGCCGATTAATAGTAAGTATGTTGCTGCCACAATGAATGGTTTATTGGCTGGAGAAGACCTTGCGAGCGCTGATGCCCGCGGAAACACTGCAAATGTAGACAAGGTAGCCGCTCCGGATAATTTAAGCTACTCCGAGGCAATGAGAACTTTATTCATCGGTGAAGACAGCGGACAGCATACAAACAACTTTGTATGGGCGTATAATGTCGATACCAAAGAATTGTCACGTGTGCTTTCAACTCCAGCGGGTGCGGAATCTACTGGTTTGTTTGCAGCAGATGACCGCAATGGGTTCTCTTACATCATGAGCAATTTCCAACACCCTGGTGATGAAGTGGATAAGAAGCAATTTGACCCAGCTGCTGTAAATAAGGAAGAATTATTGAAGGCAATTGACGAACAGATTGGTATTAACAAAACTGGCGGCATTGGCTATATCTCAGGCCTTCCATCATTCACGAAAATGCCTGATTTCGCTGCTCCGGCCGCACCTGGTGTGGACAAAGTAACCGATAAATCCACAACAGTGAGCGGGAAAGCAGAAACCAACTCCACTGTAAAACTATATATAAACGGAAAATTTCAAAAGAGCACTACCGCAGACAAGAGTGGAAAATATAAATTTTCCATCAGCAAGCAGGCTTCAGGAACCGAGATTAAAGTAACTGTGACTGATGCGGCAGGAAACGTTAGCAGCGCCAAAACTGTCAAAGTTCTGGATACTACGGCTCCTGGCAAGCCTTCTGTTAATAAAGTTACCCTTAAAACTCTTTATGTAACAGGCAAGGCTGAAAAGGGTGCCACTGTTTACATTTACAAAGAAAAAACAGTCCTCGGCAAAGCAGTTGCTGATGCTAAAGGAACTTACAAAGTCAAAATCAAATCTCAGAAAAATGGTACAACATTAAGGATCGTTGCGAAGGATAAGGCAGGCAATATAAGCCAATCGACTAATGTAAAAGTCAACTAAGACTGCTAGATTAGGCCTGAGAAGAACCCGGGGTGGATAGAACCCGGGTTCTTTATATTTTCTTAATTCCTTTGTAAACACTTATAGGTGTCTTTTTAGTTTTTCATTATTAGAGTTCCGCGGTCACCTTTCATTATTCCGAATCTTTTGGGTGTACTTTTGGTACCCTGTCGTGTTTCCCGACAAATGCCCGCTCTTTTAACCAGGCGGATTTTTTTTATTGATATAGCACCTGAGGTCACAGCCTTAGCCATGCTCCTTCAAGTCGAAGGGGTAAAGGTGGATCTTCAATGGGTTACTGATACCGAACTCTCTTCTAAATAACTTTTTAATATATGAAAGCAAATAAAAAGGCTGCAGTAGCAGTCTTTTTATTTTGTTCTAAATTATAGGGAATAAGGACTTCCTTCTTAAGTACTGGGACAAAACAGGAGAAGGGTAGGAGGGAAAAGAAAGTGATCAAAATTCAGGCCGAAACAGATCATTGCGGGTACGCAGTCTGTGGGGCAGTCTATATCGGAGTTGCTGAAATACATTCAATTACTGGTTTGGTTGTTCTTTTCATTTTATATAGATTATATTCATCCTTAACAAAGGGTATTGAAAACACGCTGGTTGTGGATATGGCAAATCCCAAAAACAAAGGGGAACCTTGGAAAAGGTGGAATAAAAGATATGAACACTAAAATTGTTGAATATCCTCCATTGGAAGCAGAAGTGGGATTCGATTTATGCAAAGATTACTGGGGTAAGGGATTAGCTTCTATGAGATGATAACTGGAATAGGTCTATTTCCAGCTTCCTTGCTTACAGGGTGGTTATGGGAGAGTTTTGGACCAGAAATATCATTCCTGATTACTGGAATAATAGCATTGATTTCTGCTTTTCCTGTTGAGTAGAATACTAAGAAACATTCAGCGGTTAAAAGATACCCATTGACCACATAGATAAAAGGCAACACTAGCATTTAAGTGTTGTCTTTTTTTGCCCTTTTGTAGAAAAAAATAAAAAGAAGAATTAGTCCCATAAAAACAGGAAGAATAATAACGCTCCATTTTTCCGTGTACATTTGTACTTGTTTCCACTCGGAACCAAGTTTATATCCTAAAGTGATAAATGTAAAAACCCAAAGTGCAGCACCTGAAAACGCAAATAATGAAAAACGCTTAAACGTCAAGCAATTAATACCGGCCAAATAAGCTGTTACATGTCTGACTCCTGGTATAAAAAACCCTAAGAATAGCAAATATGGACCTAGCTTTGAAAACAAACGGCGGGTCAGTGCAATTCTTGATTCCGTAATATGTAATTTTGGACCGAACTTTTTTAAGAATGGAAGTCCTAGTTTTAACCCTAAAAAATAACTAGCGGATATTCCTCCTATTGCCCCGAAAAAGGAACAGACCAAAGAAATTTCATAAGACATTCTTCCTGAGAACACATTATATCCAACATAGGTGAGAAGAACCTCGTCAGGAATTGGCAGCCCAATTATCCCGCCGATTAGCACAAGAATGATTCCGAAATATCCATAGTGATGAATGAGATTATTTAAATGTTCCTCCATATTATTCCTCTTTTTTACTATAAATTGGACGGAGGGTGTGAACCGACCATCCTTTTGTGCCTTTGAAAAATGGTTTATTCTGTAGCATGAGGAGCGTGCCCTATGCCAACAACTAAATCTTCATACAATCAGCTCTCATAAGGACAAAGGGAAACACCTATCAACAGTCGTTGGAGTACGAATAAAGGATGGGCTCTATGCACCATAGTTGATCAATAAACCTCTCCCAGCCTAGAACGCCTCAAAGCTATTTTCCTTTCCTTTGGCGAATCGCTGATTTGTGCGATTCATTGTGCTGTTATGCAGTCTTTCCATGAAAATAGTATCTGCATTTTATGAAAACATCGCCTTACTTTTAAATAGACACTCGGTCAGTTTCTTTAAAAGGAAAGTGTTTGTCGAATAAGCATTACAGTGACTGTATGCTTCTTTCTATTTGCCGGCATTTTAATTATGGTCTCGCAGGCACTAGAGAAATGCGTTCCTACATCTTTCCCATTCCCGTGAGGGTTTATTCGGCCATCCTTTTTGCTATTCCAGGAATAGAATCGAACCGTTCGATATTTTCCTTTGAAGCAAGGGGATGGGTGAAGTTGAATATTTTCTTTAATGTTATTAATCAGAGATTCTTCTATACCTTATTTCCTGGTATCGTTGATAAAACCAAATGGAGAAGGTAAGCCAAAAGCCACTAATGAAATAACCTGCTATTATATCACTGGGATAATGCACACCAAGGTAAATCCGGCTGATACCAATTGTCACAACCATTATGCTCGAAATACTAACTAATATAATGCGTCCCTTAAGAGTTTTAATATTTCGCCATAGCAAAAAGGTCAAAGAGCCATACAGAGCCATGGCCATCGTCGCATGGCCACTAGGAAAACTATAATTGGTAGCCACGGCTAATCGGTGCAAATCGGGCCACTTTTTTATGTTTATTAAAATATTGCTGATTTATATCAAGACAGGAAATGGTGGAATTTTATGGTAAAATAAAATTAGGCGATATGTATGCTTTAATTTTTATTCACGGAGGATTGCTGGTGATAAAGTTCTCAATTCCTGTTATAGGTTCCCTGCTTGTAGTGTTCATTTTCTCGGTTGTTTATAAAAACAAATGAAAAGTGGATAAAGGTTTTAAGTTAAACTAATTTAGATTATCTTACAGGAGAAAATTGATTAGAACATTAATAAGTTCTCCGATCATCGTTTTGGCAGTTATTATTTTTTATCTATTCATGGACTTTAGCAGGCTTGAAAAATCACTTCTTGTATTATTTTTCCTTACCGTTTTTGCTATTGAACTAATCTATAACTTTTATATGTGGAAGACAAAAGAAAGTTAAAAGTTAGATAAAAATAGATGGCCAGTTTGAATGCGAATATAAAAAAATTTGTATGGTTTATTAAAGCTATTCAGGGGGATAATAATGAGTTATCGAATTGTGTTTTTGGATGTTGATGGGACTATTACAAATCACGAAGATGGCAGTATTCCTATTTCTACGGTTGAAGCAATAAAAGAGTTGAAAAGAAAAGGGTTAAGGGTTGTGGCAGCAACTGGAAGACCACTTTCACTGTGTAAAGATTTGATAGATCTAGGTATAGAAACCTTTATAACAGCAAATGGGGGGTACGTGAAACATATACAAGAAGTGATTCATAAAGTGCCAATAGATAAAGGCATAATTCACGAGGTCATGGAATTTGCGAAATTACAAAGAAACGGTTTGTCATTCTATACAGAAGAATTTAGTATGAATGGAGTAACAGAGCCCGAAATCTTAACTGCTTTAAAGGAAACTTTGTCTCTCAATGAGTATCCTAAAACCCGTCTTCAAACTCACAGTGAAGAAGTATTTTTATTATGTTTATTTGCAAATGATGAAACCGTTGAGAAGTACATACAAAGGTTTCCGCATCTAAGATTTAGAAGGTGGCATCCATATGTCCTGAATGTTTTACAGGAAGATGTATCTAAATCTCTGGCAATCTCAAAAACTCTGGAATATTTTAATATCATTAAATCAGAAGCAATTGCTTTTGGAGATGGTGAAAATGATATTGATATGGTGGAA
Organism: Bacillus sp. MUM 13; assembly: GCF_001866725.1. Lineage (NCBI taxonomy): Bacteria > Bacillati > Bacillota > Bacilli > Caryophanales > Bacillaceae > Bacillus > Bacillus sp. MUM 13. Next base: position 10,035 of record NZ_MLYQ01000112.1, on the reverse strand, counting down.
CTAGCTGGTTTGGGCATTGCAATGGGCAACGGAAATGAAAGATTGAAAAATGCAGCGGATTTTGTAACGAAAAAATCCAGTGAAGATGGTATTTATTATGCGTTAAAAAAGTACGGAATTCTTTAATTGATTAAGGCCTTTGCGGGAGATCTAGTTAATGTTTTTGGTAGTTCCAAAAGATATACTGGGAAGGTGTCAGGATTAATGGAAATTAAATCAATTGTTTTACAGACAAACAGTTTAATGGAAATGAAAAATTTCTATATCAATACATTAGGCTTTTCTCTGATTCACGAGGATAAGGATAGCTTTCGGTTTGCGGCTGGTACAGGTGAATTTGAGTTCACAGCAAAAGAAGCAGCAGAAAACCCCTATTATCATTTTGCGTTCAACATACCAGCTATCAAATTTAGTGAAGCAAAATCCTGGGCAAAAGAAAGAGTTAAATTACTTGTTGAAGATGGGTTGGACGAGGTCCATTTTACTCATTTTCCTGCCCATGCTTTTTATTTCTATGACCCTTCAGGTAATATCGTTGAATTAATTTCAAGATATGAAATTGCTGAAAGTAGTAATGAACCATTTTCTGCTGCAAGTATTTTAAACATAAGTGAAATAGGTTTAGTCGTAAAGTATGCAGTGAGCGTAAGTGAAAAATTAAATGAAATCGGTTTGACCGAGCGTGACAATGATGCAATTAGCAGCACCTCTATAAATTTTATGGGAGAAAGAAGCAGCGGAATATTTATCATTTTAGTTCAGCCGGGGAGAAGATGGATCTTTTCTAATAAAATATCTGCTATATTTCCTCTTGAGATTACGTTCATAAATAACAATAAAATCATGATCACTTCAGAAAATGAATTACAGGTTTATCGGGGTGAGCACAGAGGAGAGGTATCTTCAGAAACGTAATATCTGTGCAAATTCCAAAAACTATTACCATAACCCTGCACTCATATAAAATTAAAGGAGAATTCCCATCTTATGTTTGGTTTCCTAAATAAAGCAAAACTGAAAAAAGACGATTTAAAAGGCATTGCGCAATTAATGTATCAGGATGTATCGGATGATGCTTTGGATAAAGAGAATCTGACTAAAAGAAACCTAGACTTTACTATTGAGAGTATCCGGTATATTGATATGTATGCAAATAGATTGATGAGTACGGAGTTTGGTGCTGAACTTTTAAAAAATCATTTTGATAATTTTGTGAATCGATTAGGTGCATATATTTGCCAGGTTATCAAAAATCATATTGCACAAGACTTTTACTGGTATGAAGCCTCTTCTGTATACAATTACTCTCCTCATTTAGATGGAGCGGATAGAAATGCCAACGTACTGAGTGTCCTGTATTCTAAGAAGAAAGATATATTAATATCACCATTGTATGTGGCATCGCAATGTTTGAAAGGGAGCTCTCCTTACAGCAGTTTTCTTACTTACGCTGAAGAAATGATAGAGGAGCATTCTTAGAAGTAACACTTCAAAAACAGGAGAATAAAAGTGTGGGGGAGTTTGTGAATGAATGACGTGATCGACTTAATTGATTCAAGAAAACCTAGAGTTACTGAAATTGATATACATTTAGCAGAAAATGAATTAGAAGCAGCCTTCCCCAAACAATACAAAGAACTATTCAAGCTATCCAACAATGCCCAAATTGGAGAGTGGACGCTTTTTCCTATTAAAGACCCCAAAAACGTAAAAAGCACTTGGGACGACATAGTAAGGCAAAATAAAGAAGTAAGAGATGAAGCAATGGCAAGTGAGCTTATATCGATTGGTGAAGATGGAACAGGAGATAAGTTATGCTTTCGGATGGGGAATGTGGAAGTTGATAATCGTTTGTACATTTGGTATCACGAAACAGGGGAAATTGAGGAATTAGCTTCAAACCTAAAGGAGTTTATTATTTTGCAATCTGAAGAATTGGATGGGGACTAAAAAAGTACATCATACATATCTTGTTGGTAAAAGAATGGCTTATTTCCTGAATATTTTTTATGGTAATATTTAACATAAAAAGAGAGGGGGAGAGCATGAAAAAATTAAGTCTTATATCTATTGTTGCATTTTTAGTTTCAGTTATTGTGTTAGGCCGATCTTTATTAACAACTAGTGGCGATCTATTTTCAGGTCCAGTAATGATAGCGATTTGTATCATTCTGCCGATCATTGGATTATTGGCTGCGCTTATAAGCAATAAAGGGGCCCTTAAGCTTATTGGCATAACTGGCAATTCACTTGTTCTTTTGTTTTCTGTCATTGTGCCTGCTGTTACTACACTCTTCTGGAATCAGCCATAATAAACTTTTACAAAGCAATGTGGATAACCACGTCGCTTTTTTTTGGCACATTCATCTTTGATGCTAACATCAAGTATATTTTCGTCGTAAGCCGAAAACAACGGATTACGGAGTTTTAGAAGCATCAGCAGGAGCCCAATGGATAAAATATAGGAGCAAATACAGGATGGGATTTTTATAAAAAAAAGTTATTTCTATTTTTAGTATAGACCTGTTGCCTTAAGTGATTACAGCCATTAAAATGTACCATCCTTGACATAGTTTTTACCACTGAATGACAAAAAGTGTACCAAAGAATGATATACTGTTTACCATTTCAACCTTCTAGTGAAAAAAATAAAAAAACATATTTTCGAGAATCAAAACTGTTATGGTTTTTATACAAATTTAATTGTTTTTCAATAAAATCAGTTTTCCGCAAACGGGCCATTTTGTTGAATAAAAGTTCACTATTTGTTCAAGTATCATTTTTATTTGTTTGAGATTAATCGGAGAGATCATTATTTCTTAATTCCTAAAGTAATTACTTTAATATCGTTGAAATGGAAACAGAAATTTAATATATAATAGAGGTAATGTACCAACGAGTGGGAGGATAGGCTGTGAACAAAGAAGACCAGCTAATAATGAATTTTAGGGACTTATTCAACAAAATGGCTTGGCTTAATAAGGGGAAGATGGAAGATCATCTAAGGGGTAATAAGCCTTCTGAAGTACATTGTATCGAAGCCATTGAAAAAAATGGAGACACCAATTTGACAAAACTTGCAGAGTCACTTTATATGACTAGAGGTGCCATAAGCAAATTAACTAAGAAGCTTATAAAAAAAGACCTTATCGAAAGCTACCAGAAGCCAGATAACAAGAAAGAGATCTATTTTAGGCTTACTGAGCAAGGGAGAGATATTTATAATATCCATGAGGAACTGCATAAAGAATTTCGTGAACGGGACAAAGACGTATTTGAACAAGTAACCGAGGAACAATTTGACAGTATGCTTAGCTTCGTTGAAAAGTATAGTAGGCATTTGGATGCAGAAATAAGGAAACAAGGTATAGAAATTTGAATAATGAAACTACAGGCAGCCTAACTCTTTTGAGAACCGGCTGCTTTTTTATCACTATTATTTTGTTGACGAAGAAACAAAACGGTGTTATATTTTGTTGACAAGGAAACAAAAAAATAACACCTGAGAGGAAAATAATATGTCAAATGGTAAAATAAAGGAAAATGGATTACCAAAAGAAATTCTCACGGCTGCTTGGGCAATTGCACTTGGAGCCATTGCTCCAATGCTTGATTCAACTATGGTGAACATCGCTATCGACAAACTAACTAAGGATTTCAACACGACATTGGATACCATTCAATGGGCCATTACAGGCTATGTTTTAGCTCTTGCAATCGCAGTACCAGTATCTGGGTGGCTTATGAACAAATTTAATGGAAAGAAAATCTTCGTCAGTGCAGTCATCGCCTTCGGTATCATTTCTGTATTTGTAGGAATAAGTTGGAGTGTTTCCAGCTTCATCTTTTTCCGTTTGCTTCAAGGATTTAGCGCTGGGATTATTACCCCGCTGATGTCAACACTCTTAGTTAAAACGGCAGGTCAAGAAAACTTAGGGAAAGTTATGGCAATCGTCAGCACACCTATGATCTTCGGCCCAATCCTAGGACCTGTAATCGGGGGCTTCATCGTTCAAGGTGCTTCATGGCATTGGATATTTTTCATCAACGTGTTCATCGTTTTGATTGCGGCACCACTTATGATAAAAACTATTCCAGACTTTGAACCATTCAACAAAGATAGTAAACTCGATGTTTTTGGTATTATCGATTTGTCCATAATGAGTGCGGCATTGATTTACGGAATTACTAATGCTGCGGACCATGCATCATTTATCAATAGCGAAACAATCCTATGGATGGGCATTGGCTTTGCTTTTGCAGTCATTTACCTCGTATATAATCGAATCAGAAAGAATCAAACCGTACTTCCAATGAGTTTGTTTGCACACAAGAGTTTCCGAGCATCCAGCATCGGTTTGTTCTTAGCAAATATTGCCGTCATGGGACCGATGCTCATACTTCCATTGTTCTTTCAATACTTCCGTCATTTCACGGCAATTGAAGCAGCACTGGCTTTAATCCCTCAAGGAGTTGGGATGCTCGTTACTCGACCAATGATTGGAAAAATGATTGATAAGATTGGCGCTAAATACGTGGTTATGGTTAGCCTTGTTATTTCGCTTATCGGATCTATTCCACTTATCTTTATCACCGATAAAACAAGTATGATTTGGATATCTATCGTATTGTTCATTCGTGGTACCAGTTTTGGAGGTATTATGCTTCCGCTTACGAGTGACGCTTATACAGGACTTGACAGCAAACAACTTCCAGAAGCAGGTGTCGGTATTAATATTATTGAAAATGTGGGTTCAAGCTTTGGTTCAGCTGTTATCGCAACCGTTGTCGCAACTGTCATACAAGGATTGAACCTAACGATTGCTAATGGTTTAAAAGGTTACCATGCCGGATTTTTAGTATCCTCCATTGTACTTGCGCTAATCTTCATCCCAAGTCTATTCCTCACACATAAAAAGAATATATAATTTTTTTAATAACTTATTCCGTAATCGGGCGCGATTGTGGAAGAACATTAGTCTAATTCCTCGGTAAAAATGCAGAGGAATTAGAATTTTTTTATCTCTCAAAATCCTTAACATTGTATATCTGCGGTTTTCTTGACATTCCTCCAATGGTAAATTCATTGGAAACAAGTGGTGAATATTGTGACAATCGGAGGTAAAAAACATGGCAGAAATGGTACATTCCTATGGCCATAATCATTAAGAGGCAGACCCACACTAAGGTGGAATTTATAGTAATAGAACAAACAAATTTACAACATATCTGGTCCAGCACGAATTGGTAAATAAACTGTCTCAAGTAACTCATGAGGAAATTAAGCTAAAGCGCTTATATATTAGGGGAGTAATTAAGTCATATGCACTCAAGCGGGCGAGAAAAACCGTAGAAAAACAAAATGGAAACTTAATTAATCCGGACCAATATTTTAAGGGAAATGAGCTTGGGAATATAACCCAATAGCTCATCTTTTTAAAAAGCACCTGTTAGTTGAAAAAGTCTTCATCTTCGTATGCGTGAGACCAGTGATACGGCTGAACTTCTCCTAAGGTTTTAAAAAGTAATTGTTTCTCATCATCTGAAACAGTTACTGCAACTTTTACATCCCTTCCCCAGTAAAATAATCTTTCTTGACAGACCCCGCAAGGAGTTAGGATTTTAAAGTCCTGGTTTTCATCATCTCTTACAACGCATATTGAATGAGTAATTTTTGTGTTAAATTTATGTGCTTCCAAAATCGCACCTGTTTCTATACATAACTCTGTTGATGCATTAATGACCTCTGGAGATACACTTGTTAGTATTTCTCCATTGTTAGTGTACATTGCTGCTGCACCGCCCCAGCCAGCAGGATATCTTTTTTCAATAAGTTTTTTCGCTGCTTGATATAACTTTTGTTCAATATTCAATTTTTTACTCCTGCCTTTATTTGTAATCAAATATCTAACTTAACATATTTGTAATAAGTTATTGTCCTTCCATCCATTAAGCGTTAAAAAAACGCTCTTTGTCTTATTCCCGGATTTCTTTAATGCTTTTTCCGCTCAAAAATGCATGGCCATTTATAAGTTTTTCTACTGTTTGAAACCCATATTTTTGATATACTTTTTCTACTGTTTCATTTATTGGAAAAACCCATAGTTTTTCTATTCCTCTAATTAGCGCTTCTTCTTGTATAAACTGAATCATTTCTCCGATTAAGCCTTTTCCTCTATATTCTTCAATTGTAGCTACACTTTCCATTCGTGCCTGGTTTCCATCTTCAAACATACATGCGGTGGAACAGGCTATTCCATCGTACCGAAGAAGATAATGTGTGAAGGAAAAATGATTAAATTGATCTTCATAAACCTTCTCAATTGCTTCTCTTCCGCCAAATTCCTTGATGCTGCCTTCTATATTCAAGGCTTCGTGGTAATTTTCTTTTGTTACTTTTTCAATAGTAACTCTGCTGCAATGATCAATATCAATGACTTTGTTGTTCCATAATTGAACAGGGCTGATTAATTCTTCGTAGCCAAAGTTCCTGTTTTTTAATTCCCTGAGCAGATGCTGCTGTATGTCTAAGTTATAGATGTAGAATCTTGGTATGATATTTCGAGATTGATAATAGCTGATTACTTCATTTATTACTGATTGAGGATCCTGGCACGCATTAATGATATGTGCATGATTTGAATCATACCAATTCGGCTGATTTTCATTACAAAACATTGTACCCCAAGCGGTATCAATCCGGTTCGTAAAGGTTTCGTAGTACGAGATATCAAGCTCTAAAAGATCTTGCGGACTGGTCATATGTATACTCCTATGGTTTCTTGAATTAATATTATAATAACTAAATTATACCATATTGTATTTTTGGGTCCGCTAAACTTCCGGGGTAACATCAATGCGTAATTTCCATTCTTTTTGAATCTTGGATCAAATGCTGCTGAAACCAAAAAGGCAATGCCCCAAGCAGTCTACTCAAGATTAGGTTTTTTTTGTATGTTCGGTAAAATTAGACGGAACCAAATCAACTGAATGATTCCTGTAACCAATACACCGATAAGGGTATCTCTCATTCTGTCTATTGCATAATGCTTTGTTTGGTGTTCAAATACAAAAACAAATAAAATGGTGAGAGCAACCTGATGAATGACTTTTTTGTCCAAATTCAAATATTTCGCAGCAAAACATCCTAAAAGAATTAATAGTCCTAAGTTCCATGCGTTTACTGTCATATGACTTGCAATCAAAACAGTAACAAATATGCCGATAATGGTTCCACTTACTCGTTTAATGGAAAGCCTTATCGTTTTATCCATTGTTGATTGAAGGCTAATAATAACTGAAAGCGGAGCTAAGTAAGGATGGATGGAACCACAGAGTTTTGCTATTTCCCATGATAAAGTAGAGCCGATTGCCAATTTCCAAATAAGAATAGATAAATTTTCACTTTGAATTTGGTTTTTTGTTGTTTTCATGTTCACCTCATTAGATTTTTCCATTTTATATATAATCTTTTCTTTTGATGAATTAATATGTACATTGCTTAATTTTAAATGTCTTGTAGACAATTTTTAATGAGCACTTCCAGCATGTATCTGAAATGAATAGAAGAAGGCCTGAGATGATGCTGTCTTCTATGCGGCTTTTTTATTTGGAAGACGAGACCTTTTTTGAAGAGTCCTTAAAGGGTGTAGAGCTTTAGAGAGAAAGCCTAAGAAACGTGGAGGAAGAGACAAAAAAAGAGGGGTAAGTAATCTTATATTGCCGTTGTGGTGGCTCATGACCGCAAACAAGTCATCGCTCAAAAAGTCGTGTACGGGCAGAAGAAATTGAGGCCGTTATCGGTAACTACAATGACCCGTCTTCTTTGTTATGCACGGACACTGCAACGAACTACAAAAAGTTTGCTCTTATTAAAGCCGTGAAGCACGAAACCACCAACTTGAGCAAAGATGAAAATGTGAAAAAAGGCATCTACCATCTCCAGGAAGTCAATAACTATCACAAACGACTAAAGGGCTGGCTGGATAGGTTTCAGGGAGTAGCCATCAATTAATTAGACAATTACCTCTACTGGTTTAGCTTTCTTGAAAAATGTAAAAAAACGCCTGAAAAAGAACAGATAAAATCAAATGTTGCTCAGTTCCTTCCAAAAATCTACTCGTATTATAGTGAAATTCTGCTTGTGGTATAAAGAAAATACAGTCATTCTATAAGAACCGGCTGTATACTCTATTATACAAAAACGTATGACGATTAATTACAAAACGCAAATGGCTCTCAAAATATTCTGGCCAGGCTATGTTCAATTTTCTTTTGAAGTGGCAGTAGTTTAGGATTACCGTTAATTTTAATGTAAAAACTCTTTAAAAATGTTTTAATATTAAAAACTAATAACCAGTACTTTTCTTTTTCAATCTGTTCCTTTTGAATTTTTAATTCATTCGGTAAGTGCTGTAGTAATACTTCTATTTCTGCTGCATTCAACCCTTTTTCTAGCATTTCAAGAATAGGGATTAATAACCTTTCATCTTCATCATGAACATAGACACTACTTGATATAAGAACTTTACTCCATAACACTCTTAATATTTCAGGATAATCTTCTTTATCTAGCTTTGGATTCTTCACCAACACTTCAAAAGTGTCAGCTACATGAGCGATACTGTGAGCCCATCCTTTCCCGGCGACATACCCTCTTAAATCTTTCTCAAGGTAAATGTACTTCATTAATTCCTCTTTAATTCTTTTTACTTTGCTTGAGGATAAAAAATTTTCTTGATTATCCCGGTAAAGTATTAATGCTACTAAAATGGTTGTAAATGCTCTTGTGAACACGGTGTCGGTTTCCTTTTCGCCGATACCTTTAAACATTAATTCATCCATACAAGTATCTAAGAGTTCGGTTAATAGCTGAGTTTCAATTTGATTACTCTCAATAATTAATTTATAAAAAGAAGTATAAATCAACTGGTCACGGAGTTCGCTATCCGTAGAACCAATATGCTCTAACATCGACTTTAATACGGAAATTTTATCTACATCTTGCCAATCACGTTTTTCATTTTTAAGTTCAGTTAAGATAGACTTTAATTCACTTTCGCTCAATGGCACACTTCCTAATGGTAACCTCATAATTATCCCCTTTTTAATGTCTCTGAATATTGAATACTGTATATTCTTAGCAGGAAAGGCTCTTGTAAAAATAATACCATAAAAAGTAAATTTTTCTTTACCTTATATAAAAGTAACAATCTATACGAAAAGTGCCTTTTAAAAAGAGAAAATTTCAGATAGGAATTTTTTTATGATTAATGCTGGGGTATGGGAGGCATAGGATTTGTAAGCTGAGATAACTATTCAATGTTATAGATATAAAAAGGAGATGTGTATATAAAAAAAGGCATGTTGGAATACATCAAGGATGCCAGTTTAATTGTAAAGGCCATAAGCTTATACGTTATTGCCTGGAAACCTGCAAGTCAGGTTAACGTGTTAAACGAAATTCAAGAAAGTCTAAATCTTATTGCATCTAGAGTTAATGAACTTAAAAAATAACTTGTACACGTAGAGACCATTAAGGTTTATTTAGACACTTTTTTACGGAATAAATTTGTCAATGGATTCAATATTCCAAGGGTTTACCGTTATTTTCATGTGATCTAGAAACTAAAACCTGTTAGGGGAGGGTGTTCATTTGAGATACAAACAAACAATCTTCTGGGGCAGCATTGCCATTATTTTATTCGTCGTATGGATGGCAACAAAATAGTAAATAAAAAAGACTCTTTTCTTAAAGAATCTTGTTTTTTAATATGTTCAGTGAAGCGATCCCGTTGTTAAGCCGGGTTGATTGGAGTGTAAGGTGCGAGACTCCTGTGGGATTAGCGGGAAGGTGAGACCCCGCAAGCTTTGCTTGTGAGGCTCACCGCCCGCCCCACGGAAAGCGAGCATCCTGGAGCGGAAATCAACCCCTTGTTCAGGTAGCAACAAGGTTTAAGAAAACAGCCTTTAAAAAAGACCTCTCAGCAGTGAAATGAGTCACAATAAAAGATATGATTATCATTTAAAATTGTG
>NZ_MLYQ01000111.1:0-7395 GCF_001866725.1 Bacillus sp. MUM 13 | reverse complement strand
CATTAAAGGATATTGCAAAGAAGGCAGGAGTCTCGATTGCAACTGTTTCACGTGTATTAAATGATGATGATAGCCTTTCTGTAGCGGCGGATACGAGAGACCGCATCTTGTCCATTACGGATGAAATGGATTATCGAAGGGCCAAGCAGCAGAAGCAGCAGGCTAAAGCCGTCATGAATGTGGGGCTTTTTTATTGGTATTCTAAGAATCAGGAGACAGCGGATCCTTATTATTTATCCATCCGCTTAGGTATCGAGAATGCATGTGCCGAGCGGGGCATTAACCTTGTGAAGCTCTATAAAACCAGCGATAGCTACCGGACTAATTTTAAAGGATCTCTTCATGGCATAATAGCTGCCGGGAAATACAGCAAAAAAGATGTTGATTGCTTCAGGAATCTTTCCCCTCATTTTGTTCTTGTGGACTATGCTTTGTCAGACAGTATTGATTGCGTGGTGCCTGACATCAGAAAAGCCATGATTGGGGTGCTGGATTATCTTCTTAGCGGGGGACACAGCAAAATAGGCTATATCGGCGGCCGCGAGTACGTACAGTCCAATCAGCCCATCCGTGATGAGCGGGAAGCTGCCTTTTATGAATATCTGACAATAAAGGGACTATACCGCCCTGACTATGTTTGGACGGGGCGTTTTACAGCAGAGGATGGTTTTGAATTAATGAGTGAGGCATTGGCCTGTGCAGACCGACCGACCGCTTTTTTCGTTGCAAGTGATTCGATGGCCATAGGTGCCTTAAGGGCATTGCATGAAAAGAAGGTGAGGGTGCCGCAGGATATCTCGATTGTCAGCTTCAATGATATCGAAATGGCCCAGTATATACATCCCCCGCTTTCTACTGTAAGGGTCGAGACTGAATTCATGGGGGAGGCGGCTGTGGATCTTTTAATGGAGCAGATGCAATCGAATCGGACACTTGCAAAAAAAGTCGTTACCCCGTGCACCCTGATGATCCGGGAAAGCTCCTCCAGCAGGCAGTATATATCTGCAGATTAATTTAAAAAAGGAAAAAGCCTCATTCAGTTATTGAATCGGGGCTTTGCTTGTCTTCTTTACTTACAGTCCCCATGCGCACAAAAAGTATGAGCGAGCAGCGCCTGTCATAAGATACATGAGAAAGATGGAGATAGCCTGGAAATGAAAGAAAGTGAATCATCCGCCATACCTTTTTTCCAATGACCTTCATCATGTCAGAAGTCAAATGAGGAGGAACAAGCTGCATAAAGCAAGAATTCCAAACCCGATATACGCCCCGCGGGAGCTGGAAGCAAAGGAGACAAATACCTCCAGCAGACTCAATGATTCATCAGGCGCCCTTATATTTTATTTACAATTGGAATGTGCAGCTATGATAATGACAGCATCGAATATTTATCTTAATTTTTCCTCAATAACAATAGAAAAAGTAACATATGCATATCCTTCTTCTTTTCGGGAAGACAAAGGCATGCCCTTTCAAAGAAAAGAGGGAGAGGCGGAAATTTTGGTGATTCGTATAATATGGAATGCAAGAACCATGGCCATATTTACCCCTCCTTATTCAGTGGGGGAGATAAGGCGGGGAAGGTGAATTTTAAACATGAAAGAAGCCATACATGTTCCAAAAAATATGGAATACGTATGACTTCTTTGCAGGCGGGTCTGCAAATTCCCTGCTGATATTTTTTTTTTAGATAGGAATTTTAATAATGATCAAAATCCATCATCGGAGGCTGTAAAAGGAATTTTTAAATTTCGTTCTACAGCCCTCAGTCTTACATTCAATCTGTTCAATCGCCGGGTATGTGCTTCATCATTCTGGTTTAGCCGGTTAATTTCCTGATTGATGCGCAGAATTTCTTTATTTAGCCTGAGTATTTCCTGGTTTAAGCGGTTAAGCTCTCTAACCTGGTTTTCGTTCTGGGCTTCAAGGGCGCTTATTCTTCTTTCAAGCCCTTGGTTCTGCGGGGGCCTGCGATTATAATACACCTGCTCCTCTAGCTGGGGGAATGGCTGGGAGTATACATGCTGTGCTGGCTGCGGAATATATTCCGGATAGTAGCCATAAGGGTTCATTAAACACCGCTCCTTTATCCTTCTAAATCTCTATAAGATATGTGCAAATGCCATGGTTGATTGGGCTGATGCCGGGTGATTTCTATGCGCAGTTTTTCCCCCCTGCCCGTCATTTACAATAGGCATGAAAAATCCCGCCGGTTTATCCGAAACTGGCGGGAAAGCTTTCACTTATAATTTTGCTGCGGGCAGAGTGGCGGAAAATCCAATTTGTTCAGCTGATTTTCAGTAAATCACCCGATTTAAGGTCCTACCTTTACTTTGAAAAGAAATTTTCAGTGTAATAAGGCTGGTACTTTGAATTAAAGGCTACTCCGACTCCCAGGTATTCAAAGGATTTTTGAAGGATATTTTCCCTGTGCCCGAGTGAATTCATTAATCCCTCATGAGCAAATATGCTTGAAAACTGGCCATAAGCCAGGTTTTCCCCTGCAGATGTGAAAGAAATATTATCTTGGTGCATCCGGTCAAATGGAGATTGACCCTTAAGATCTGTATGGTCAAAATAGTTATGGACCGCCATGTCTTCGCTGTGTTTAAGCGCTGTTTTTCTTATTTTACCATCCCAGGACAACACGTTAAGATGATGGTTTACTCTTGCTGCATTGGTCAAATCGAATAGCTGGTATTCGAAGCCTTTTTCCAGGTTTGCGTCATTGTGCGCATAAAACCCTTTTTTGTGATTTTCAAGCTTTTCGTTTACGATTTGTATGGAAGTGACTTTATTGTCGTTATGCTTATCATAGAAAACAGTTACATAGCTTCCATCTACACGGAAAACATCATAATCCCGATTTTTTTGGAATTCATAAAAAACCATGCCTTTTCGGATGTTTTCAAGGGGAGTACCCAGCTGCTTTAAAACAGTCTGCTTGGGAGTTCCTTGTTTTATGTTTTTCGTAGAGGAAATCAGGTCCTGGTTGGTATATAATCCTGTCACTTTATTATTTGCATCATAGGAGACCATCATAAAATTTTGATAGTTTTTGTGATAGGCATACCACTTTGTTCCATACTCATTATAAGTAGAACGCTTCGCGGGACCGGCTTCTTTTTCCACCTTATCTTTAGAATCCCCAAGCCCTATATTATAAACGGTGAACATATGCTGTGATGGAATGCTTAGCTTAGGTTTTGCGGCTTGTCCAGAATCAGCTTTCTGCTGGGGGAGCTTATCCGCTGTTTTTTCCAGCTTGCCCAGTGCTCCCTGAATGTCTGCTGAAATTTTATCCATTGCTGTTGCAATATCCGGATTGTTTTTTGCTTGCGCTATCTGTGCTGCCGCTTTTTCAAAAGCATGTCCAAAATCATTTCTGTCCCAGTGTTTAACAAAGACAGCATACATGAGCAGCAAGCATCCTATCAGAAGAATGAAACGCCTCAACTGCATCCCCTCCGCTTCTATTTTTATTCTGCCCGTTTTTTGGAAATATATGTGCGGCTCTGATGGAGCACGGAATATAAGTATAGCAGGAATAATAGCCATTTTCTAAATTAAGGAGCAGGTTAATTATGTAAGGGAAGAGGGGAATACGTTCATATCACAGGAATGGAATGGCTTTTGGACAAATAGAAAGACATAAAATGAAAAATGAGGGGTTAGAAGATGAGCGGAGCGGTTTGGAAGGGGTTCAATTTTGCTTATTCTGAAACTGGTAAGCGGCAATATATTCATCAAGCTCTTGGCTCAGCTTGATTGTCTCAGGGGATGCAAGTCCGAGGGTATTGGCAGATGAAATCATTTTTTGGCGGATTGAATCTATCATTGAAGTGATTTCATTTTTCTGCAGCATGAATTTTCCTCCTTCTTTAGAACTAATTTTTTTTATTTTACACTAAAAAGGACAAAAAGTAACCAGATATTTGGGAATTATAGTAAAAAAATTTGTTTGTTACTGAAGATTAAAGCAGATAAATTATATTAAAATAGTTACAGTGGATTTACTTTATTAATAAGAGTAAAGGTATCCTTCTGCAGAAGGCAATAAGCAGGCAAGGAACTGCCTGCTTATTGAATGCCCTGATATATAAATTCACTTTTTTGCTGCGAGATTCATGCTTCATCTGCAGTGAAAAATCCCATGCGGCCCTAGAACCGTGCTAACTGGTATTGCTTTATTCCAGATTGGCATGTCTGCCGTACATAGTTGTTGTATTTAATCCTTTTTTTTCCATAAAACGCAAAATCACAGCGTCAAAAAATAACAGCAATGTTTGTTCGAATAATGAGCCCATAGGCTGGATGGTGGTCTTATCCTCATTGGTTTTGTCCTTAGGGGACCCTGGCAGCTGGATGACAATGTCAGCCAGCCTTGCAATGGAGGAATCCGGCGAGATAGTCACTGCCGCAATGGTTCCGCCGATGCTTTTTGCCTTTTCTGCCAGGGAGAGCAGGCTTTTTGTTTCTCCTGAACCTGTTCCGATAATGATTAAATCTTCTTTCTCAAAGTTGGGAGTTACCGTTTCGCCAACCACATAACCATCCAAGCCCATATGCATCATCCGCATAACAAAGGATTTGGCCATGAAACCTGAACGGCCTGCTCCTGCTGCAAAGATTTTTTTTGATTCTAGGATCTTATTGACAAGCTGTTCAGCTTCTTCGTCCGGCAGCTGTGCTGCGGAGCGGGTTAACTCTTCCACAATGGTCTGAAAATACTGCGTGGTTTTCATGCTGATTATCCTTTGATCAGCTTTTGCATTTCTGCAGCTGCTGCTTTTTTATCATCTTGGCCTGTAATGCCGCCACCCACGATAACAAGGTCTGGCTGAGCTTTTAGGACTTCTGGAAGAGTTTCAAGTTTAATGCCGCCAGCTACAGCGGTTTTTGCATTTTTCACTACTCGTTTGATTGCCATCAGGTCTTCGAAGGAATTTTGTCCGACAGCCTGAAGATCGTATCCTGTATGAACACAGATGTAATCAGCTCCAAGCTCATCCAATTCTTTGGCGCGACCTTCGATGTCTTTAACAGCAATCATATCTACAAGAATTTTTTTGCCTTGTTTTTTTGCTTCCTCAACTGCTCCTTTTATAGATTCGTTTTCTGCAGCACCAAGAATCGTTACGATGTCAGCTCCTGCTTCTGAGGCTTTCATCACTTCATATCCGGCAGCATCCATAATCTTTAAGTCAGCCAAAACCTTTAACGAAGGAAAAGCTTCTTTTATTTCCTTTACAGCTCTTAGTCCTTCATTGATGACAACAGGTGTGCCGATTTCAACGATATCAATATGATCTTCGACTTCTTTGACCAATTTCTTTGCTTCCTCAATGTTTACTAAATCTAATGCCAGCTGCAATTCCAAGCTGCTCACTCCTCTTTTAGTTGTTTTATTTTACACAAATAATGTACCCGTCCTGCATCGAAAATAAGCATCTGGATATTTTATTTGAAGCAAGTGTACTACCTATAATGCTTTATGAGAAGTACGCACTTTTTATTTACATAGTGTATAAAAGTATACGAAAGGGAAGGGGAGGTGATGGTGTGGTGTGCTTCGTAACATGTTAGGAGTATAACAACATGTACACAAGCAGATTGTACAAAAAAAGCCCGCCTCAACAATGAGGCAGGTTGTGGTTTATGGCTTCAATACAACCTTGATGCAGTCATCTTGATGGTTGTAGAAGGTACTGTAAGCATCGCTTGCATGATCAAGCGGCACTTTATGAGTAATAATTTCGGTAGGGTCGAATTCCTTGCCGATAATTTTCTTGAATAGTTCGGGCATATAATGAATAACAGGGGCCTGTCCCATTTTAAGAGTAATATTCCGTTCAAAGAGGTTGCCAAGAGGGAACATATTGTACATAGAGCCATATACGCCTGTCAGCTGAATGGTGCCGAATTTTTTGACGGCATCTTTGGCAATTTGAATAGGGCTCAGGGTACCTCCTTGAAGTTTAAGCTTTTGCTCAATTGCTTCAAGAGCGGATTTTTTTCCATCCATTCCGACACAGTCAATCACTACATCTGCGCCGCCTTTTGTGATTTCTTTAATATATGAACCAGTATTATCATAATCCTCAAAGTTAATGATTTCAGAGTTATTCATTTTCTTCGCGTGGTTGAGCCGGTATGGAACATGGTCAATCGCAATTACGCGCTTGGCGCCTTTCATCCATGCGAATTTCTGTGCCATTAGGCCAACAGGCCCGCAGCCAAGCACAGCGACGGTATCACCTGGTTTCATTCCTGAATTTTCAACGCTCCAGTAGGCTGTCGGCAATACATCGGATAAAAATAGAAAAGCCTCGTCTTCTTGTTCGGCAGATTCCGGGATAACAAATGGCATGAAATTCCCATATGGCACACGCAGATATTCTGCTTGTCCGCCTGGATAGTTTCCGTAGCGTTCAGTAAAGCCGAAATAGCCTCCTGTATCAATGTGCGGATTGGAATTGGAGTTGTCACACTGGCTTTCCATATGGTTTTCACAGTAATGGCAGTGTCCGCACGAGACATTAAACGGAAGAACGACTCTGTCTCCTTTTTTAACTTTGGTTACATCAGGGCCGATTTCTTCGACAATGCCCATTGGTTCATGTCCGATAACATAGCCTGGCACTGCAGGCAATGCTCCCTGATAGATGTGAAGATCAGAGCCGCAGATGGCTGTGGATGTTATGCGTACAATAATATCATCATTTTTTTGCAGCTTTGGATCTTCCACTTGTTTAACTTGGATATCTTTTGCTCCCTGAAACGTTACAGCCTTCATAATCATCCTCCTAAATTTGGAATACCCTTTTTATACCCCACATGGATATCATGTATTCGTTTTGACTGAATCTTGCTTGATTTTTTAAGGAAATTTATTCCGTATATATTCAATGTGCTTATAAATGTGAAGGATTTTTTGAAAATTTTATTAGGTCACTTGCCGCGCAGCCTACATAGGATACAAAGTAATCAAGGGGAACTTTAAGATGGATGGATCCCGAAAAATCCTGAAGAAATGGAGTGATTGGATGTCTGACGGTGTTGCCGGCGGTTACGGTTTTGGCGGAGGTTTCGCCTTAATAGTCGTTTTGTTCATATTAATCATAATTATTGGCTGCAGCTGCGGTTTTGGCTGCTGAAGAAGTTTATAAAATGATACATGAAACGTTCTTTTGGCAAAATTCATATACCTGTATAACAAGCAGGAGATTTACATGCAGCTAAACAGCTGCCATTTACGAGGAGGAGCTTTAGATGGAAGAAGTTAGACAGATGTATGGAAGCGGAGGCATGGGAGGATATCCGGGCTATGGCGGCGGAAGCATGGGAGGATACCCTGGCCACTGGGGCGGCGGAAGCATGGGAGGATACCCTGGC
>NZ_MLYQ01000110.1:0-24246 GCF_001866725.1 Bacillus sp. MUM 13 | reverse complement strand
TTATGACCTCGAGAGGCTAGGCGCTGCAGCTGGATTGAGAAAAAGCGCAAGCGCCACACACCCATTTAGTAGCAAATAAAATAAAAAATAAGTGAGGTAAAAAATTATGGCTATTTCATTAAGCAAAGGTCAAAAGGTAGACTTAACTAAATCAAATCCTGGACTTAAAAATATTATTGTCGGATTGGGATGGGATACAAATAAGTATGATGGAGGCCATGATTTTGACTTGGATTCCTCTGTATTTTTACTAAATGCATCAGGAAAAGTAAATTCCGATAAAGATTTTGTATTTTTCAATAATCTTCAAGGCGGAAATGGCTCTGTTGTACATACTGGCGATAACTTGACCGGCCAAGGAGATGGAGACGACGAGCAAATTAAAATTGATTTGACTGCCGTTCCTGCTGAGGTAGAAAAAATCGCATTTACTATTACAATTCATGAAGCAGAATCACGCGGCCAAAACTTCGGCCAGGTTTCCAATGCTTTCGTACGTGTTGTAAACGAACAAGGAAATGAGGAACTAATCCGATATGACCTTGGAGAAGACTTTTCCATTGAAACAGCTGTAGTTGTAGCTGAATTGTACCGCCATAATGGAGAATGGAAGTTCAATGCTATCGGAAGCGGCTACCAGGGCGGATTAGCTGCGCTTGTTACAGACTACGGCCTGCAAGTAGGATGACCCAGAAGCGGAATCGCCTGTCCAGCCCGGAAAGCAAATAGGGTTTTGCCAGAAGAAGGCGGGTTTTGGCCTTCGAGGGGAAAACATCTTTTGCAAAGCGGGCTAGGCGAAGAAGCTGGATGACCCAGAAGCGGAATCGCCTGTCCAGCCCGGAAAGCAAATAGGGTTTTGCCAGAAGAAGGCGGGTTTTGGCCTTCGAGGGGAAAACATCTTTTGCAAAGCGGGCTAGGCGAAGAAGCTGGTTGACCCGAAAGCGGAATCGCCTGATTCCGCTCATTTTTTAAAGAACAGGCAGAGCGGATTCACTCGCCTGAAATTCTTGGGGTTTCACGATTTCTTATGATTTACAGAAAGGGTGACCACTTTAGATGACTATTTCACTTGCTAAAGGACAGCGGATTGATTTGACTAAAACAAATCCGGGTTTAACCAGAGCCATTATCGGGTTAGGCTGGGACACGAACCGCTATTCTGGCGGATATGATTTTGACCTTGATGCCTCGGCATTTCTGGTGGATCAAAATGATAAATGCACAAATGATCTGGATTTTATTTTCTATAATAATTTGAAGGATCCGAACGGTGCGGTCGAGCATACTGGCGATAACCGAACGGGCGAAGGAGATGGAGATGATGAGCAAATCAAAATCGACTTCAGTAAAATCCCTTCTCACATTCATAAAGTGGCTATAACCGTAACCATACATGATGCTCCTGCACGCAATCAGAACTTTGGCCAGGTATCAAACGCCTTCGTACGCGTAGTGAACGAGGATAACAATGAAGAAGTGCTTCGCTATGACTTGGGTGAAGATTTCTCTATTGAAACAGCAGTGGTGATTTGTGAACTTTACCGCCATGGATCTGAATGGAAATTCAATGCCATTGGCAGCGGCTTTTCTGGCGGACTTGCTGCACTTTGCAGAAATTATGGGCTGACAGTCTAATTCTATAGGCTTCCTTCTAGTATTTATGGAGGATTCCTTATTTGGTTATGCATAAAAACAAAAAAAGAATTAAGGTGAGAACAAAAAAGGAGACTACTACATGGATTTTTTTCAAAATCTTTTCCATACATATGGGGAATTTTTTTCGATTGATAACATACAGCAGGTATTGTCAGACCCTGCTGCATGGGGAGTAATCGGCACACTGATTATTCTGGAGGGTTTATTATCAGCAGATAATGCACTTGTGTTAGCTGTCATGGTTAAGCACCTTCCGCCCAAATTGCAAAAAAAGGCGCTCTTTTATGGAATCATAGGGGCCTATATTTTCAGGTTTATAGCAATTGGTCTTGGTGTTTTCCTCATCAAAATCTGGTGGATCAAGATTGTTGGAGGAGCGTACCTTCTCTGGCTGGCTCTTAGCTACTTTCTTAAAAAGAATAATGAAGAAGAGGAATCAGAGGGAATCAATAAAAAAGGGATCCTCATCAAAATGTTCGGTGTGTTCTGGGGTACGGTTGCTGCTGTTGAAATAATGGACATTGCCTTCAGTATTGATTCAGTCATTGCTGCCTTTGGGGTAAGCGATCAAATTTGGGTGCTGTTCCTTGGAGGAATATTGGGTGTGTTAATGATGAGAGGCGTTGCCCAGATATTCCTTGTTCTTATTGAAAGAATCCCGGAACTGGAAACAACTGCTTTTGTTTTAATCGCAATTATCGGAATCAAAATGATTGCAGGGGCATTCGGATTCCATATTGAAGAATTATTATTCTTCGGTATTCTGGTAGGCGTGTTCTTAATCACATTCATCGTTCATGCTTTGAAAAAACGAAGCAAAGACGAAGAATTATCCAATTCTAAATAATGCATTCATGGAGGGTAAACACATCAGTGTTTCCCCTTTCGTTTTTATCCAGATAGTTTAGCGGACGTCCAGCGCTTTAGATATGCCCCCCGATATAGCAGGATACTGCAGCAAGGAGAAAGGAGGAGAATAGTTGCGCCACTTTGACTATTTAAATGCAAAAAATGAGGACAGTATCTTTTTTCAAAAGCCTGCCCGGTTCTCAAAAGACAGCGAGAAGGAATTGCTTGCACAAGGAATGGGAGCTACTTTATATATGCCTGGAACCAGGCCGAATATAAGCGGGGAAATCACGGCGAAAAAGTATGATGGTCTTGTATCCATGGCACTCTGCCTGGAGGACGCCATTGGAGATCATGAGGTAGAGGATGCTGAAATGAATATCATCACGCACCTTCAGCAGCTATATATGAATATCGAAAAAGGACTTTTTAAATATGAGGACCTTCCGCTGATCTTTATCCGTGTAAGAAATGAGGAACAAATGAGAAATGTTGCCGGGCATCTTGGCAGTTCCATTAAGGTACTCAGCGGCTTTATTTTTCCGAAATTCAATCCTGAAAATGGCCATGGCTATATCCAGGCCCTGCTTGATATCAATGAGGCATATGGAATGCAGCTGTACGGGATGCCGATTCTTGAGTCGGAAGATATAATCTATAAAGAGACAAGAGTTTCTTCTTTGATGAAAATTAAGGAATTGCTGGATCAAAATTATGGCCGGATCCTGAATGTGAGAATGGGTGCAACGGACTTCTGCGGTTTATATGGAATCAGAAGGGGCAGCGATACGACCATTTATGATATATCTGTTGTCCGTGACTGCATTGCGGATATCGTGAATGTATTTGCCAGAAGCGAAAAAGAATATGTGATCTCTGGCCCTGTCTGGGAGTATTTCCATACACTTGAGAGAGTCATGAAGCCTCAGCTCAGGCAAACTCCCTTTAGAAACAGCAGGGGTACAGAAGGCTTGCTGATTCGTGAAAATATCCTGAATAATTACTTGGACGGGCTGATTAAGGAAGTGCTTCTGGATAAAACAAATGGGCTGACCGGCAAGACAATAATTCATCCAACACATATTTTGCCTGTCCACAGCTTCAGCGTCGTTTCTTTTGAAGAGTATTTAGATGCTATGAGCATTATGGAAAGTGCGGCCGGAGATGCTGGTGTGAAAAAAAGCCAATTCTCCAACAAAATGAATGAAATGAAGCCGCATTTTAATTGGGCTAATAAAATTATGACAAAAGCCAGAGCATACGGGGTGTACCATGAACAAAGTTCCTACATCGACTTACTTGCAAAGCAAGAATCCATACACATTTAATATACTTGATTCACTAAGTATCAAACTTACTGTTACGGAAAATCCGTACCAGCTTCCGCTGGAAGTGCTATTTGACATGGCGGCCAGAAAAAATAAAAAAAGAGGGTTTTTATTTGTCAGCAAGGTCCTCGGCAAACATATTCCGGTTAAACCAGCCGCTTCTTTATTAAGCGGAGGAGTGCTGGCAATGAGGTATATGGAGGAGGTTCATGGCGTGTCATGCAGTAGGCGCGAAAATATTATTGGCCGCCTGATTTCCGGACAGGGAGAGAGAGAGGCCTATCTTTCCATGCTGAAGGAACCCTTTCAGCTGCCTGATGAAACTCTATTTATCGGATTTGCTGAAACGGCAACGGCACTTGGACATAATATGTTCGAGTTTTTTGATAATGCCGCATTCGTTCATACTACAAGAGAAAATACCCGGGAATTAGAGTCGATTATAAACTTTGAGGAAGAACACTCCCATGCTACCTCACAGGCATGCTATTGCAGGGAAGAGCTTCTGCAAAGGGGCGGCCCTATTGTACTTGTTGATGATGAAATCACAACAGGCAATACTGCCCTCAACATTATCAAAGCGATTCAGCAAAGCTTTCCGAGAGAAGAGTATACGGTAGCTTCACTGCTCGACTGGAGATCAGAAGATAATAAAAAAAGGTACGAAGAGCTTGAGAAAGAGCTTGGAATCAGAATCAAGACAGTTACCTTGCTGGCAGGGGAAATTGAAGTGCAAGGAAATCCTGTTGAAGATGAAGGGGCTTTTCAATACGTAAAGGATGAGCGGGCCGCTGATCCTCAAGTTAATAGGATCAGTTTATCTTCAATCAGCAAAAAGATACAAGATCTCCCCCTTACATTTATCAGCAGCAAGGGGGAAGCTGAACATGTGCTTTACTCTGGGATGACTGGCCGATTCAGCGGTCTTTTGTCTGAAAATAACGCAGATATCGATTCATTTTGCAGGATGGCTGGCGAAAAGCTTCTTCAAACCCGGACAGAAGGAAAAGCGTTATGCCTTGGAACAGGGGAATTTATGTATCTGCCAATGAAAATTGCCGATTATATGGGCGATAATCTTTTCTATCAATCTACAACAAGAAGTCCCATTCACCGTGTCAATAAGACTGGATACGCAGTAAAAAGCGGTGTTGCTTTCCCGTGCCCGGAAGATGACTGTATCACGAATTATTTCTATAATATTGAGTACAAGCAGTATGCAGATATTTTTTTGTTTCTTGAGAGAACAATTGACGAAGAAAAACTGGCTCCATTACTGGAGTGCCTTAAGCAGACAGGCCCGGAAACCATTACCTTAGTAACTGTTAATTGAGTGCAAGTGCAAAAGAGAGGAAGCGCAGCCATGCAAGTAAAAAGCTTTAATAAATTAACGCCAATGGGCAGTTATCCAAAAGATGATGTTACGTTTTTATTGAAGGATTTAAGCAATGTTATGGAGGAGCAGGAAACCGAAGACCGTGAAAAAGCCATTCAGTCTGGCATCCATTATTCAGAAATGCTTCCGGTTGAGTATCAGCCTACGTCTCAGTATATGGAGCTGTTTTGGAAGTCTCTTAATGAGTATTCCCAAAAACTCGCAGTTTCTGTTGGGGTTGTGGCGGAAGAAATTTTTGAAAAAAAAGGGGACCGGATCGTCCTTGTATCTCTCGCAAGGGCAGGCACGCCTATAGGAATTTTAATTAAGCGCTATTTGGCATATGTACATGGCCTTGATTTGCCGCACTACAGTGTGTCCATTATCCGCGGAAAGGGTATTGATGAGAATGCAATAGCTTATATTGCCAGACATCATGGCACAGAAGGCATTCAATTTGTAGATGGCTGGACAGGCAAGGGTGTCATCACTACTGAGCTAAAAGGTGCGTGCCGCAAGCTTCAGAATGATTTTGGTTTTTCCATAGATGACAGCCTGGCTGTATTGGCTGACCCTGGGTATTGTGCGGAAATATTCGGGACAAGAGAGGATTTCCTGATTCCAAGCGCTTGCCTGAATTCTACGGTTTCTGGACTGGTCAGCCGGACAGTTCACAATGCAGCCTACATTAAAGATCATGATTTTCACGGAGCAAAGTATTATCATCACCTTGAAAAAGAGGATGTTTCAAATGAATTCATTCGGGTGATTACAGATGAATTTCAGTATGTGAAAGACGAAGTGAAAAGCCAGCTGGAAGAGCTGAGAAAAAGCGGTTCAGAATTATCCTGGAGCGGACTGGAAGCAATCAAGGAAATTCAGGAAAGGTTTCAAATCCAGGATATCAATCATATTAAACCTGGCGTTGGAGAGACAACACGCGTATTGCTGCGGAGAGTGCCCTGGAAAATTCTTGTGAGGGACCGTGATGATGAACGCCTCAAGCATATCCTGCTGCTGGCGGAGGAAAGGGATGTGCCTGTTGAGGAATATAAAAATATGGCATATGCATGCTGCGGATTAATTAAGATGGTGGGAGATCAAAAATGATTTTTGCGAGTGACCTGGACCAGACTTTAATTTATTCTAAACGTTCAGCAAGAGTGGGACTTAATGAAAAATGGCCAGATACCATATTGGCGGAAACGCTTGAAGAACGGGAAATTTCCTATATGACCAATGAAGCAGCAGCGCTATTAAAGAAAGTAAATGGCATGATGACATTCCTGCCGGTCACTACCAGAACCATTGAACAATATAAGAGAATATTTTTTATTTCAGAGGTTATTCAGCCAAAAGCAGCAGTCACCAGCAATGGAGGAAACATTCTGATTGATGGAAAAGCGGATGAAGAGTGGCGGCGCAGAATTGCTGGAAGATTGATTGGAGAATCTTCGCCAAAGGAAGATGTTCAAAAAGAGTTCAGCAGGATTTCGCATAGCAATTGGATTATTGAAGAACGGACGGCGGATGATTTGTTTCATTATTACCTCATTCAGCAAGACCTTGCGCCGAGAGACGAAATCGAGCAATTTAAAAAAGCGGCAGCTGCAATGGGATGGAATTTATCCCTTCAGGGCCGCAAGCTATATTTTGTTCCTCAATGCATAAACAAATGGGAAGCAGTGGCATATTTAAAAGATCTTTTTAGAGAAGATGTCATTGCCGCTTCGGGCGACTCTATGCTTGACTTATGCATGCTTGAAGCTGCAGATTATGCTATTGCTCCTTGTCATGGAGAGCTTAACATCATGACTGATTCCCCGGCAGAACCCCTGCTAAGAACTGAACAAAAAGGGATAAAAGCGGCCGAGGAAATCTTGACACATGTATTGAAGGTTTATGAAGAGCATAAAATGAATATATATGGAGCATCCATTTCCTGAGGGAAATGAAATTTTTACAGCACAAGAAGGTGTCCTCTTTGATTAATTTATTGAAAAAACAGCCGAATTTAGATGACCGCAATATACTGAGTTCAAGTGATGCCTGCAAAGAATGGGGCATTGAAGCTTCAACCTTGAGAAGAAGAATCAATGACTTTCCGTATGGGACAGTCAGGAAGTTCGGAACCTCCTGGGTTGTTACCCGGGAAGGAATGTACGCGGTGTTTGGCGAAAAAAGAACCAATAGAAACTTTTATTCTTGGAACCAAAAACGAGATCAGCTATGAGCTGATCCCGTTTTTTTTTAAGTCTTTTTCCACACTTTATCCACATGATCCCCATCTGCGGCTTCGGATGCAAGGAGCTTCCGCATTTGGATCAAGATAGGAATTCGGATGGATTTAACCCCAGTTCCCTGCAGATTTCAGCAACGACTCTTTGTTCATTCGGATCAAAATGGCCGTCTGCATAGCCGATAGCTATGCAGTAGCGTGCGACCAGTCTGGCGATTTCCGGTTTCGACCGGACACGCCCAAGAGCTTTAAAGGCTTCTGCCCTTCCGACAATTTGATCACGTTCCATGCGCTGCACGAAAAGATTGAATGCCTGGATTACCTTATTGGTATCAAATACACGCAATTCATCACTTTGATTAACGAACTCTGTCATCTTCTGGCGTTCTGAAGGGTCAAGCCGGCCATCTGCCATGGCTACCAGAGCGCATGCTGCTACAACTGCATCCATGACATCCTGGCTTTTAAAGCGTTTGAATACTTCCTGGGCTTTTCGTTTCTGCTGATTTGCCCACTCCACATAATCCGTTTGATTAGGCGACCAAGAGTTTCCGCAGCTGTTGCAGGTAAACTTCAGCTGCTTTTTTCCGATAAATCCGCCAAGCAAGCCGACTGGTCCTAGAATTAGCCCTCCGATTGCAGCTTTTCCAAGTCCAAATCCTTTTTCACCAGTTCGGACATTGGACGAATGGCAGCGCGGGCAGTGAATCTCCTCTCCGCCATAAGTCTGCTGGGCTGCAGGGTAGGACTGCTGCATAGGCGGATTGTGTGGAGGCGGATTATAGGCAGGGCTGTGAGATGACATAGCCGGTGTCTGCTGCTGGAATTGTCCGTTATATGGTGGCTGCTGCTGCTGGAAGTAAGGCTGTGCGGCTGGCGCTGGCTCATCATCCACGGTTATTCCAAAATTTCTGCACAATGCCGCAAGCCCGCCTTGAAAACCGCTGGCAATTGCGTTGAATTTCCATTCTCCATTATGTCTGTACAATTCAGCTGCAACAATGGCTGTTTCAACAGTGAATTCCCTGCCAAGGTTGAAACGCAATAATTCCTCGTTGGATTGTTCATTGAAGATACGCACATAAGCATTGGATACCTGGCCGAAATTTTGCTGTTTCATTTGCGCATCATGAATGGTAATAGTAAATGAGATTCGATGAACAGATTGCGGGACCCTTGTTAAATCAATCCTGATTTGTTCATCATCTTGAACTCCAGCCCCGCTTCTATTATCACCGCTGTAAAGGACTGATCCATTGCCTCCGGAAGGGTTATTGTAAAATACAAAATCTGAATCCGAACTCACTTTTCCAGATGGGCCGGTAAGAAATGCAGAAGCGTCCAAATCAAAGTGTCCGCCGTGCTGGCTTACATCCCACCCTAAACCTGCAACTACATGTTGAAGACCTGGATTGGTTTTTGTTAAATCAACTTTTTGACCTTTGCTCAGGGTTACTCCCATAAACGAAATCCACTCCTTATCTACCGTCATTTAATTGTTGATTTTTCAGCACAAAGACTTTATGCGTGAAAAACTATTTATCTGTGAATATATTGATTTATGTATAGTCAAAGCCATTGCTGTATCTTAACTTTAACACAAGAAAAGTAAAAAAAAGAAATATAAGTATTGGTATTTCTGATGATTTTTAATAAAGGCTGTATTCGTAAACTTTGCAGCTACGGAATAAGGCGGCTGATTTCCGCTTGAGGATGTTCACTTGCCGCAGGGCGGGCGGTGAGCATCCTCAGCTATGCCTGCGGGAGTCCCGCACCTTTACAGGCAAAAATGACCCTGCCTGTCATTCAGAATTGCCTTAACAAAGGCGATAAGGTGCAATCTCTTTTTTGCAGAAGTTATTGTTCTAGAAGACAAGATGTTTTATAATTCAAAATATAACAAAAATTATAAAAAGAGGGGGGTTTAGAAAGAAGATCCAGGAAATTAATCTATATTTACACGAGAGGCAGGCAATTAAATGAAAGCGCTTAAATCAAATGTGCTATGGGGAATCATTTCGGCAATAGGAGCCATCAGTTTTGGATATATGGCCCTTAAAAGAGGAGAAAGCATTAATGCAATTTGGATTTTGACTGCTGCAGTTTGTGTATATGCGATTGCTTACCGCTTTTATAGTAAATTTATTTCACAAAAGGTATTTCAGCTGGATGACAGCCGCATTACTCCTTCAGAAGCTAATAATGACGGCAAAGACTATGTGCCTACTAATAAGTGGGTTTTATTTGGGCATCACTTTGCTGCAATTGCCGGAGCGGGACCTCTCGTTGGACCGATTCTTGCGGCCCAGATGGGTTATCTGCCCGGAACGCTGTGGATTATCGTAGGTGTTGTGCTGGCAGGAGCGGTCCAGGACTTTGTTATCCTTTTTGCCTCGATGCGCCGAAACGGAAAGTCACTTGGTGAAATTATTAAAGAAGAAATAGGCACTGTCACTGGCGTTATTGCAAGTATCGGGATTTTAGGTATCATGGTCATTTTATTGGCAGTTCTTGCACTGGTAGTCGTGAAGGCCCTGGCTGGAAGTCCATGGGGGATGTTCACGATTGCAGCGACCATTCCGATTGCCCTCTTCATGGGCATTTATATGCGCTATATCCGGCCGGGAAGGGTAGGCGAAGGTTCGGTAATCGGCTTTATTTTATTGATGATTGCACTTTATTTCGGGCAATATGTCTCTCATCACCAGGCATGGGCAGAAGCCTTTACATTCAAAGGAGAGACCATCGCAATCATGATGATTGCTTATGGATTTATAGCTTCTGTCCTGCCTGTATGGCTGCTGCTTGCACCAAGGGATTACCTGAGCACATTTCTAAAGGTAGGGACAATACTTGCCCTCGCTTTAGGGATTATTATTGTTGCACCGAATCTGGAAATGCCGGCAGTCACAGACTTTGTAAATGGTACCGGTCCTGTATTTTCAGGCAATCTCTTTCCCTTTTTATTCATAACGATTGCATGCGGATCTGTTTCAGGCTTTCATTCGCTGGTAGCATCCGGCACCACACCTAAAATGATAGAACGCGAATCCCATGCTCGTGCCATCGGATATGGCGCGATGCTGACAGAGTCTTTCGTTGCAGTCATGGCAATGATTGCTGCATGTGTGCTGACTCCAGGGGTCTACTTTGCAATAAATAGCCCGGCAGCCGTAATAGGCACAGACGCCGCACAAGCTGCTGCAGCTATTGCAAAATGGGGATATACCATTACTCCTGATATGCTGACAGGACTTGCTGATAAAGTTGGCGAACAATCCATTTTGTCCCGGACCGGAGGAGCTCCGACATTGGCCATCGGCATGGCGTTAATCTTCTCAAAGGTCATTGGCGGAAATGCACTTATGGCCTTTTGGTATCACTTCGCGATTCTGTTTGAGGCTTTATTCATTTTAACTACGATTGATGCCGGCACCCGAGTGGGACGGTTCATGATCCAGGATTTAATGGGAACGGTTTATAAGCCTTTCGCAAAGACGGATGCATGGGTTCCTAATATTATTGCTACAGCAGTGTGTGTGTTGCTTTGGGGATATTTCCTTTACCAGGGGGTCATTGATCCGCTTGGGGGAATTAACACATTATGGCCGCTGTTCGGAATTGCCAATCAAATGCTTGCCGGCATTGCACTCATTCTGGGAACAAGCATCTTGTTTAAAATGGGTAAAAAAACTTACACGTGGATTACCCTTGTTCCGACAACATGGCTGCTTGTGGTAACTATGACGGCTGGCTGGCAAAAACTTTTTCACAGCAATCCGAAAATTGGATTTTTATCACATGCCAAAATATTTAAAAACGCTATGAATGAGGGACAGGTGCTTGCACCTGCCGCAACAAAAACTCAGATGAAACAGATACTTGTAAATGATTATGTGGATGCAGCTCTTTGCGGCATTTTCATGATTGTCGTGCTGGCTGTTTTATTATCTGCCATCCGTCTATGGATTAAAATTATTTCTAATCAAAAAGTCACTCTGCAGGAAACGGTTTTTACCCGCCGGGCTTGACAGGAGGAGATTATCCATGATTAAGAAACTAGCGGTGATTTGGAGCTATCGAAAACAGTTTATTAGTTTGCTTGCAGGTGTTCCTTGCTACGAACAATATGTGGAGCATATGAAACACCATCATCCTGATGAAAAGGCGGCAAGCAGAAAAGAATTTTTTTGCGAAGCACAGGAAGCACGGTTTAATGCAAAAGGAGGAAAAATATCAAGGTGCTGCTGATCTGCAAAAAATGCTTTAAGAGCCATTCTAAAAGGCTTTTAAAGCATTTTTTTAATTTTCGCTAAAAATCTGAATAGTTCAAACTAATCAGATTGGTTGAAAGGTATGCGAATTAAATGTTAAGGTTTTAGAGTAACCTGCCCAGCCCTCATAATATAATCCTGGAATACTCTTTGATTTACTCCTCTGCTTTTATCCATTTGCTCAATGTATCACAAATTGGATGCCTTTTTACATTCATCGGCTTTTAGCAAAGTCACGGAGAATAAAAATTGGCAAAAGGCACATTCTTTTTAATAAGACTGTCCTTTTTTTATTTCATTTTTATGAACCTGCCAAGCCTTTTGTAGCAATTGGAGATGTTGTTGAAAAAAATAATGAACGAGGTGAGCTAGTGAAACCCAATGTAATTGTAAAGGACGTATCTAAAATTTTTGGAAAAAATCCAAAAGCTGCTGTTGAGCTTTTGAAAAAAGGATACTCCAAAAAGGAAATACTTAAAGAAACCGGCCAAACAGTTGGGGTTAATAAAGCTAATTTTGAAATCTATCCTGGTGAAATATTTGTCATCATGGGTCTGTCCGGAAGCGGGAAATCTACACTGATCCGTATGTTTAACAGGCTTATAGCTCCAACGTATGGAGAAATTCAAATTGATGGTGAAGATATCGTCAAAATGAGCCCGGCGCGGCTTAGGGAAGTAAGGCAGAAGAAAATCAGTATGGTCTTTCAGAATTTTGCCCTTTTTCCTCATAAAACCATTCTTGAGAATACAGAGTATGGCCTGGAAATACAGAAAGTTCCTCCAGATGAGCGTGAAAAGAAAGCGATGAAGGCTCTGGAAGTTGTTGGTCTAAAAGGTTATGAACATCAGCTTCCTTCACAGCTGAGCGGAGGCATGCAGCAAAGGGTAGGACTTGCGCGGGCTCTGGCGAGTGATACAGATATATTATTAATGGATGAAGCATTCAGTGCCCTGGATCCGCTTATTCGCAAGGACATGCAGGATGAGCTTCTTGAAATTCAGGAAAATCTGAAGAAGACCATTATTTTTATTACACATGATTTAGATGAGGCTCTAAGGATTGGTGACAGAATCGCCCTTATGAGGGATGGAAGTGTTATTCAGCTTGGGACTCCTGAAGAAATTATGATGAATCCAGCCAATGAATACGTTGAACGTTTTGTAGAAGATGTGGATATTTCTAAGGTGCTTACTGCTTCTCACATTATGAAAAGACCTGAAAAAATTTCTGCGGATAGAGGCCCTCGTGTTGCTCTTCAAATAATGAGAGACCAGGGGTTTT
This sequence comes from Bacillus sp. MUM 13, assembly GCF_001866725.1. Lineage (NCBI taxonomy): Bacteria > Bacillati > Bacillota > Bacilli > Caryophanales > Bacillaceae > Bacillus > Bacillus sp. MUM 13. The sequence goes on along the minus strand of NZ_MLYQ01000110.1, from coordinate 11,241 downwards.
CAAGTATTTTTGTGGTAGACCGCAAAAAACGTCTTCTCGGTGCATTGAGTGCTGAGCAGGCAAAGCAGGCAATTGACCAGAATCTTACTATTAGCGAGGTAATGACCACAGATGTTCCGGTTGTAGGAGAGAATGTGGTGATTGCAGATTTATTAGATGTTATGGCCACGGCTAATCTGCCTTTATCTGTAGTAGATGAAGAAAACCGACTTAAAGGAATCATTATCCGTGGTGCCGTAATCGGTGCATTATCAGGTAACAAAGACTCCTTGAATGATTTGGGGGTGGAGTAAATGAATATTCCTAAAATTCCTTTAGGCTCTTGGATTGATAAATTGGTTGATTGGATTACGATTACATTTGATCCTATTTTCAGTGCCATTTCAAGCTTTATACAAGGTGTACTGGATGTATTTATACAGGTGCTTGGAGCAGGTCCGTCCTTTATTCTGATTCTGCTTCTCACTATATTGGTGACTTATACATGCAGATGGCCGCTGGGACTGTTTACTTTAATCAGTTTATGGCTGATTGACAATTTGGGTTATTGGGATGCTACGGTTCAGACACTGGCTCTCGTGCTTTCTGCGGGGATTATCACCATACTGATAGGTATACCAATCGGAATTTGGGCTGCCCAAAATGATACAGTGAAGAAAATTGTTACACCTATTCTTGATTTCATGCAGACTATGCCTGCATTTGTTTATTTGATTCCTTCCATTTTGTTTTTTGGAATCGGAGTGGTTCCCGGAATTATCGCTTCTGTGATTTTTGCAGTAGCCCCTACCATCCGTTTGACCAATCTGGGTATCCGTGAGGTTCCGAAAGACTTAATTGAGGCTTCTGAGGCATTTGGTTCTACTGCAGGACAGAAGCTTTATAAAGTACAGCTTCCATTGGCCATGCCGACTATCCTTGCTGGCGTAAACCAAAGCATCATGCTTTCTCTATCAATGGTTGTTATTGCATCATTGGTTGGTGCCCCTGGGCTTGGAGCAGAAGTATATCGTGCAGTATCCCAAATTAAAGTGGGAACAGGCTTTGAAGCAGGATTATCCATTGTTATTATCGCTGTCATTTTAGACAGGGTTTCACAGAATCTGAGAAATCCGGCATATGAGAACATTTTAAAGAAAAAAGTGGTTTACAGCGTGTATGCCGCCCTAGTCATCATAACGGCAATTTACTTTGTCGCTGCCAATGCTGCTGCTCCTGACAAATCGTCAAGCGGCAATGTAGGGGATCAGGTAAATCATCAGATTATTGGGATTGATCCTGGCGCAGGCATCATGAAATCCACCAAAAAAGCTATGAAAGATTATGGGCTGAATGATTGGAACCTTGTTGAGGGGTCTTCAGCCGCCATGACAGCTCAGCTGAAAAAAGCTTATGAAAAGAAAGAGCCGATTATTGTAACTGGATGGACACCGCATTGGATGTTCCAAAAATACAAGCTGAAATATCTGTCCGATCCTAAAGGCTCGTATGGAAAAGGAGAGTCCATCCATACTATAGTTAGAAAAGGATTAAAAGAGGATGCTCCAGGTGCTGTTTCAATCCTTGATAAATTCTACTGGACACCGTCAGATATGGAAAAAGTGATGGCTGATGTCCAAAAAGGAACAGAACCGGAAGAAGCTGCTGCCAAATGGATATCTTCACATCGTGATCAGGTGAAGAAGTGGACAGCAGGTGCACAAAAAGGCAATGGGCAAAAAATCAGTCTTGTTTACGTTGCGTGGGAGTCTGAAGTTGCCAGCACCAATGTAATCGGCAAAGTGCTTAAGGATCAAGGATACGATGTGTCGCTTAAGCAGGTTGAAATAGGGCCGATGTTTGCTGGAATTGCCAATAAAAGTGCTGATGCAATGGTTGCAGCATGGCTGCCGACCACAACAGCAGATTATTATAAAGAGTACAAGTCCGACATTGTTGACCTGGGTCCTAACTTAAAAGGAACAAAGCTTGGCTTAACTGTTCCGCAGTATATGAAAATTAATTCAATTGAAGATTTAAAAAAGAAATAATCAACAAAAGGCATTCTCTTCGGAGGATGCCTTTTGTTAATTCTGCTGTTTCTAAACTTTATTGAACAAGTACCTTTAGGATGCCTTCCCGCTAATCACCTTTCTCTACAATCAAACTCGTTTAATAATGTGATCCCCTCACAGAATTGATGAAAAAACAACAATCTTTAAGAAAGGCTGTTTTCGTAAATTTTTTGCTATGGAACAAGGGGCTGAATTCCGTTCCAGGATGCTCGATTTCCGCATGGGGCAGGCGGTAAGCCCGCAGGAGTTTCCCGCCTTACGCTCCAATCAACCTGACTTGACAATGGGAACGCCTCACATAACAAAGTAAAAATACAACAAACTTTAAGAAAAGAGTTTTTAATTTATATGTAAGGTTATATAACATGTTTTTTTAAAAAAATCTAAAAATTCATTGTATTTTTTCTAATTACGTAATAAGATAATAAACATATTAGAATACATGTTATAAAATCTAACATCAATCAATAAAACGGGGGAATGAAAATATGCAAATGGGCGATACAGTTTTTATGTTTTTAGCTACTTTACTGGTTTGGGTCATGACACCAGGCATTGCATTGTTTTATGGAGGAATGGTTAAAAGCAAGAATGTGCTGAGCACAGCAATGCATAGCTACATGCCCATTGCGGTGGTATCCATTCTATGGGTGCTTGCCGGGTACTCTATATCGTTTTCAACGGGAGGCAATGCATTCTTTGGCAATTTGGATTGGGCTGGGCTAAAAGGGGTAACATTTAAACCAAATCCGGATTATAGTGCAACCATACCGCATAATTTATTTATGATGTTCCAGATGACTTTTGCCGTTCTTACGGTTTCCATTATATCGGGGGGGATTGCTGAACGCATGAAATTTTCTGCATTTCTTATCTTCTCCATATTCTGGTCTCTATTGGTTTATGCTCCAGTTGCTCACTGGGTATGGGGAGCGGGGGGCTGGCTTCGTGAACTGGGCACGCTTGATTTTGCAGGGGGGAACGTCGTTCATATTTCATCTGGGGTGACAGGGCTGGTTCTAGCCATCCTTCTTGGGAAAAGGAAGGGTGCTAACGTTAGTTCCCCGCACAATCTTCCTTTGACCTTTTTAGGGGCAACGTTAATATGGTTTGGCTGGTATGGATTTAATGTAGGAAGTGCTTTGACTATTAATGATGTAGCGATGAATGTTTTCGTGAATACTGCCATTGCAGCTTCAGCTGGGATACTGGGCTGGCTTTTGGTGGAATATATCATAAATAAAAAACCGACCATGCTTGGAGCACTTTCGGGAGCTATTGCCGGGCTTGTTGCCATTACACCTGCCTGCGGTTTTGTTACACCTGGCGCTTCAATTATCATTGGATTGATTGGCGGGGCCGTTTGTTTCTGGGGAGTCTTTTTCCTTAAGAGAAAGCTTGGATACGACGATTCTCTTGATGCCTTCGGATTACACGGAGTGGGCGGCACTTGGGGAGGCATCGCAACGGGGCTGTTTGCCACAACTAAGGTAAATACAGCCGGTGCTGACGGACTTTTCTATGGTGATGCAGGGCTTCTCTGGAAACAGCTGGCGGCTATTGCTGCGACTTATATATTTGTTGCTGTGCTTACATTCATTATCGCAAAAGCCATACATGTATTTATGCCGATTAGGGTTAATGAGGAAGAAGAATCACTGGGGCTAGATATAACTCTGCATGGTGAAAAAGCTTATCATGAATCAATATAAGGAGGCGGAAACATGGGGGATATCCTGACTAAAATAGATATTATTACGCGTCCTGGGCAGTTCGAGTCATTTAAAAAGGAACTTGCCAAGATTGGCGTGAGCGGTATTACTGTTTCTGAAGTGAAGGGAACAGGCCTTCAAAAAGGCTTCATTGAGTCCTATAGGGGAGTAAAGCGCGAAATTACCCTTCATGACCGCATAAAGATAGAAATTGTGGTATGCGAAGTGCCTGTGAGCGATGTTGTGGATCTTGCCCGGAAGTTATTGAACACGGGAAAGCCCGGTGACGGAAAAATCTTTATTTATGAACTTTCAAATGTTATCAAAATACGCACAGGAGATGAAGGGCATGCGGCACTGAAAAATGAAAACTGACAGCGGGAGGCCATTCTCTGATGCTTTGGGAAGTTTATGATAAGCAGGAGGTATAAAATGGGGAGACTGGTGAAGATTATTGAGGCCAAGAAACATAGAATCATTAATATCCTTATTGCAGAGAATGCATATCAGCCATCTGACAGAATATATTTATCCAATTTGCCGCTGAAAAACCTTGAAGAAATATTGAAATATCGACCTGTTAAATCAGTAAGTGACAATGAGAATAATAGCTGAAGCTGCTTTGAACGGCGTTCTGTTATCAGGAACGCTTTTTTTAGCTATGTTAAACATTTATATTGATATTTGCCTTAAACGAACACTCGTTCTGTAATGGGTGTATGTATTAGAACAAAAGCGTGTGGTTCGTAATGGCACTGAGGGATATTATAAAAGATTTTTTCATAAAATCACTTGCCTCTTATTCCGTATTTGAACCTATCTTTAAAGATATATCTGAACAGAAACATAAGGCTCTTTTCTTAAAGATTGTTGTTTTTATATATTCCGTGAGGCGATCCTGTTGTTTAACCGGGTTGATTGGAGTGTAAGGTGCGAGACTCCTGTGGGATTAGCGGGAAGGTGAGACCCCGCAAGCTTTGCTGTGAGGCTCACCGCCCGCCCCATGGAAAGCGAGCATCCTGTAGCGGAAATCAACCCCTTGTTCAGATAGCAACAAAGTTTACGAAAACAGCCAAACATAAAGATGGCTACACCTGCACACGTTGCTATTCAACTCCCCCAGTTTTGTTGAACAAGACATTTTGTAGTTTAAAGCAAAAACCTCTATAAATTAGAAAAATGGCGTGTAAATACTGCTGCCAGTTCGCACGCCATTTACTTTGATATATGCACCTTAAGATGGTCAATACTGTTTGATAGAAAAATGACCTTAATTTCCTTCAAATTCTTTGACTATTTCTACAACTTCTATATTACCATTTATTAAAGTCTCAACTAATGGGGCTCTGCCTAGTTTATTTGGATTATTACTCCAGTAGTATTCTGCATTGTTTTCATTTTCCTCTTCATTATCAGTTCCATCAAATACATTATACGCATCACCATCAAACACATCACCATCGGTTCGTAATTTCACAATTTGATAGACTTTTCTTTCACTATTCATAAATGAATTTGCCCACATTTCTGCATCTGATAAAGTTCTTGAGGTGTATAAACACGCCATCCTAGAAGGATATTTTGGATATTTTTCCTTTCTGACTTTTTCAAACGCTAGTTCTCTGTATGTTCTAACAGTCCAATATTCCAAATCTGAGGCAATGAAATTTGATAAACTATCCGTGGGTTCATTGCCATTCAATATATTTTTACAAGCAAAAACCCGTTTATAAACGCCATTATGATGATTATTATCAAAAACTATTATTTGTCCAAGTTCCATAGGTTTTTCAGTAACTGTATGATACACATAAATTTCACCCATTATATAGCACCCCATTTTTTATGAATGCGGATAAGTATAATCAATTTTATTATACAACTTTTCTTCCTATTAAAAAGGATGTAAAATAGCACTGTACTTTATAAGGCGGGCACGGGCAATCGGGCCTGCAGTTTCTTTTTTACAAAATAACCCGAGGTGATTTTCATGGATCCATTTACAGTGTCGTCTGTAATGAATGTAATCAGTGAATTCTTTCCGAAAGATACCTCGATTGCAGTGGCAAATGATCAAAATTTTATATACTATCAGCCAAGCAAGAAGGTTGATCTGAAAATTAGGCCAGGTGACAGAGTAAGTGAAGATACAGTGACATATAAGGCATTGACCATACACAAAAAAACGTCCGAATTTATTGAGAGAAATGGTTTCGGTGTTCCCTATTACGGGATGTCTGTTCCAATTCTTGACAATGGAAGCACAAGAGGCGTTATTACAGCCATCTTGCCATCAAAGCCTTCTTTCATGCCTTCATCTTTTTTGACTATTAAAACCATTGACCGGTGGATACCGGTTCCATACGGGGAAGTTATGTACCTGGAAGCCCAGAACCGAAAGACAAGCGTTGTTTCAAAGCGGATCAGCGGATCGCATAAACTGAATTTGAGTGAAATTGAATGGCTTTTGCCAAATGAATCATTCATAAGAGTCCATCGCTCTTATATTGTGAATATCCATTTTATTGAAGAAATCTTGCCGGATTTCCACTCGACTTTCTTGCTTGTGATGAAGGATTCAACTAGAATTCAAGTCAGCCAGACCTACGCGAGCCAGTTCAGGCGGGCACTTGGTTTTTAGACGCTCTGTGAAAGGTAGCTTTTTTTCTGCTTTATCCCTTAATTAAGGCTTTTCATTCCAAAACGGGTGAGGATGCTATTCCTGGTTGGTAATATAGAAAGAAAAGCCGGAATGGGGGATACAAATGAAAGGGAACATTTCTAAACGGATTAGGAATCACGATTTATTGAATAAGGTGGTAGCTGCCGAGCAGGCTGCTTCATGGATTAAAGATGGGATGACACTGGGATTGAGCGGCTTTACACGTGCGGGAGATGCAAAAGCAATACCAATGGCTTTAGTGGAACGCTCAAGAAACGAACCACTGAAAGTGAATGTATACACAGGCGCATCTTTAGGTTCTGATGCTGATCGTTTGATGGCTGAAGCAGGAATTATTAATAAACGGCTTCCTTTCCAGGCGGATTCCTCCATGCGGCAAAAAATAAACCAGGGAGAAATGATGTATGTTGATCAGCATTTGTCACATACAGCTGAAATGATCCGCGGTGATATTTTGCAGCCCATTGACTTTGCGATTGTAGAAGCTCTTTCCATAACTGAAGATGGCATGATTATTCCGACGACCTCTGTTGGGAATTCCTCTATTTTTGTAGAAAAAGCAAAAGAGGTCATTGTTGAATTAAATTTGGCCCATCCCTCAGGGCTTGAGGGAATTCATGATATATATTCGCCGTCAAAGCAGGGTGAGCGCCAGCCTATTGGAGTGACGAAGGTGAATGATATCATCGGCAGCAAGGGAATCAAAGTCGAAATGGGGAAAATTAAAGGGATCGTGATTACCAATCAGCCCGACTCTCCTTCTAATATTGTTCCCCCTGATCCGGAGACTGCCATGATTGCCAGTCATTTAATTGACTTTCTGCGCCTGGAAATCGGGCAGGGAAGGCTGACAAAAAGCCTGGCGCCGCTTCAGTCAGGAATCGGGACGGTCGCAAATGCGGTATTCCACGGATTGCTGGAATCGGAATTCACCGATTTAGAAGTGTATTCAGAAGTGCTGCAGGATTCTGTCTTTGACCTTCTGGATGCAGGGAAAGTAAAGTTTGCTTCAGGCTGCTCGATTACTCTTTCTGAGGAAAAAATGAAAGAGGTCTACAGCAATATGGACCGTTACCGGGACAAGCTTGTTCTTAGACCTCAGGAGATTTCCAATCATCCTGAAATTATCAGAAGGCTTGGCTTAATTTCTATTAATACTGCTTTGGAAGCGGACATCTACGGCAATGTTAATTCTACACATGTTTGCGGTACTAAAATGATGAATGGAATAGGAGGTTCAGGTGACTTTGCCCGAAATTCCCGTCTCGGCATTTTTGTTACGAAATCGATTGCTAAAAATGGGAAAATTTCAAGCATTGTACCATTTGCTTCACATATTGATCATACCGAACATGATGTGGATATTCTCGTTACAGAACAGGGATATGCGGACTTAAGAGGACTGGCCCCAAAAGAAAAAGTGTCTCTTATTATAGAAAATTGTGCACACCCCATGTACCGCAAACAGCTTCATAGCTACTTTGCGGAAGCATTGGAGCGCGGAGGCCAAACCCCGCATGTGCTTGAAAAGGCATTTTCATGGCATACTAATTATTCAATTAATGGAACGATGCTTAAAGAAGAAGCCCAAAAACTGCAGCTTACATAAGAGCATAAAGGGCAATTCCCCTAATATAGGAGCTGCATACAAAAAACCAGCAGGTTCAAGCCTGCTGGTTTTTGTTATGCTAATGTTTTTTATAGGCCGAGAGAAATATACTTTACTTCAAGGTACTCTTCAATTCCGTGGTGCCCGCCTTCGCGTCCGAGCCCGCTTTGTTTGAAACCGCCAAATGGTGCCTGCGGAGTGGATGGAAGGCCATCGTTTAAGCCGACGATTCCAAATTCAAGGGCTTCGCAAACCTTGATGCCGCGGGTAATATTTTCAGTGAAAACGTAAGCGGCAAGTCCAAATATAGAATTGTTGGCACGCTCTATTGCTTCTTCTTCTGTTGTAAATGTTGCAATTGGAAGAAGAGGCCCAAACGTTTCTTCATGCATACAAAGCATATCATCGCTTATATTGGAGATTACCGTAGGCTCCATATAAAGCCCTCCCTTGGAATTCCCTCCTGTTTCCAGCTTGGCTCCAAGGCTGATAGCATCATCTATATGCCTTTGGACCTTTTTTACTGCATGTTCATCAATCAGCGGGCCAATCTCGACGCCTTCTTCCATACCGTTGCCGATCTTAAGGGCCTTGACTTTTGGCAATAATTTTTCAATGAAAGCTTGGTAAATATTTTCGTGAACATAAATCCTATTGGAGCAAACGCAGGTCTGGCCTGCATTGCGGAATTTTGAGCTGATTACACCATCTGCTGCCTTATCAAGATCCGCATCTTCTAATACTATGGCAGGAGCATGGCCGCCGAGCTCCAGGGAAATTTTCTTGACCGTTTCGGCTGATCCTTTCATCAATTCCTTGCCTACTTCGGTTGACCCTGTAAACGTAAGCTTCCGGACCCGTTCATCCTCCAACCAGGCATTCCCGATTTCTTTTGATTTCCCAGTCACTACATTAATGACGCCTTTGGGTATGCCGGCTTCTTCAGCCAGTTCAGCCATTTTTAGGGCAGTAAGAGGGGTCAGGCCGGCCGGCTTGATTACGACTGTACATCCGGTCGCCAGTGCTGGAGCTACCTTGCGGGTAATCATGGCCGCCGGGAAATTCCATGGTGTTATAACGGCAACCACACCTACTGGCTGCTTTGTTACAAAGAGCCGCTTATTCTGGACGGATGCTGGAATCATTTCTCCATATACCCGTTTTCCTTCTTCGGCATACCAGGAAATAAAACCATTTGCATAGCTCATTTCTCCGATTGCTTCTTTAAGCGGCTTGCCTTGTTCCGCCGTCATGACACGGCCTAATTCTTCTTTGTTATCCTCAATCAATCGATGCCACTTTGACAGCAGTTCAGATCGTTCGTAGGCTGAGAGGGCAGACCAGCTTTTGAAGGCCTCATAAGCTGCGTCAGCTGCCTTTTTAGCTTCGTTGGTGCCGCCATTAGGAACAGTGGCAATCACTTCGTCCGTCGCCGGGTTTTTTACTTCAATTTCCGGCAGTCCAAAATCGGACCATTCTCCGTTGATATACAAACCATACTTTTTCATAAAAAAACCTCCCCGAATAAAGTGGCGTCGCCGCAGGTGCATACGCTTTTTTTCTATTATATACAACTTTGTCTTATCTCTTAAATCTTCTGCCTGTATGAAGCCTATGCCTTTTTATATCCAGCATTTTTATTCTGCAATGCAGGCTAGGTCCCTGTGTTTTGCTTAAACTGCAATTTCCCTTTTCAGGCAAACGGATATCAAGTATAGTTACTATATACATATAGAGGCTTGCTATTTAAAATTTGGACCTTTTCTTACAGATTGTTGTTTTTTAATCTGTTTTGTGAAGCGATCCCGTTATTAAACCGGGTTGATTGGAGTGTGGGCTCACCGCCTGCCCCGCGGAAAGCGAGCATCCTGGGAAATCAGCCCCTTGTTCTATAGCAGCAAAGTTTACGAAAATAGCCTAAAATTTAAAGCGAGCGGAGGGGATTTTTTGTTCAAATCAAAGCTCCATTTTTGGACATTTGAGCTTTTAATGATTTCAGTCCTGATTTATGTCAGCACAAAAATTTCTTTTTTCTTTGAACCGGTTGTCATATTCATTTCGACGCTTTTTTTCCCGATACTGATATCGGGTTTCCTTTACTTCATGTTTAATCCGGTTGTTAAGTTCCTGGTTAACAGGAAAATCCCAAGAAATGCAGCGATATTATTGATATATGTCGTATTCATTGGACTTATTGGATTGCTTGCTGCACTTGTGGGGCCGCCATTGTCGAGACAGATTACTGAGCTTGTAAATAATGTGCCGGCTTATATTCAGGAGCTTAGGCAGCTGACTGATCAATTTTCACATTCAAGCTGGTTTAAATGGGGAATGCAGCAGGAATATGTTTCTCTTGATAAAGTAGAAACAGCTCTGCAAAGATATGCTACACAGCTTCCGGGCAATATTTCCAACAGCCTGTCATCCATTTTGAGTGTAGTGACCAATATTACCTTAATAGTCGCAACTGTTCCTTTTGTTTTGTTTTATATGCTTAAGGATGGAAGCAAGCTGCCGCAGGCAATCATGAAATTTGTTCCATCTTCTTATCAAAAAGAAGGACTAGTCATTCTTGAAGAAACATCTGAAACGCTGGCGACTTATATTCAAGGGCAGCTTCTTGTTTGCTTGTTTGTAGGAATTGCCACATTTATCGGCTATTTGGCCGTTGGACTGCCGTATGCCATTTTATTTGCCATCATCGGCGCAGTTACAAACATTATCCCTTATGTCGGCCCATTCATCGGTGCAGCACCGGCAGTCATAGTGGGGCTGCTGCATTCGCCTACACAGGCCCTGCTGGTCATCGTTGTCGTAGCCGTCGTTCAGCAGCTGGATGGAAATTTCATTTCGCCATTGGTCATCGGCAAGAAATTGAATACCCATCCGCTCACCATCATTATTTTATTGCTTGTTGCCGGAAATATTGCAGGCATTTTGGGCATGATCCTTGCAGTTCCAGCCTATTCTGTCACAAAAACAATTGTTCTGAACATTGTCAGGTTTATTAGATTGAAGAAAAGATCTAAAGTTGTCCTTGAAGAGTGAAGGCCTTGCTGAATACAGCAAAGCCTTTTTTTTAGGCAGTTTTCGTAAATTTTGCTGCTATGAAACAAGGTGGTTGATGATTTCCGCTCCATGATGCTCGCTTTCCGCGGGGGCAGCCGGTGAGCCTCCTCGGCT